>JAAEOZ010000203.1 GCA_024222685.1 Gammaproteobacteria bacterium
ATCTTGAAGTTATTATGCGGGTGAGATAGCCGGGCTTGTTGGGGCGCTTTGTTTTAACGATGGTTTTGACTAACAGCAGTAGCAGGCGCCTCAACAAAATTGCGCGGTTTTGTAAATCAGATAAACATCAGTGTTACCCATCCACTTTCTCCTCCAATTTTATCATGTGGTGCGACGTAGCCAAGAGTACTGTGTGCACAATAATAATGATCGGAAATAGGTTTTAGAAAGATTGAATAAGGAAAATTTTCGGGATAGCAAAATGCATCAGCTTGTCTATGAGATGCGATATTCTGATGACAACGATATAAAGAAATCAGCAATTGCGTACTTGAATTCGATTAAAATATCAAAGAAAGGGGCTGATCAATTGTCATAGTCCGCGGCAATAAGAATTCAATGGGGTCAAAGCTACTACAAACTTAAGCATTCTGATTTACCCCACCAAAGTATCAGGAGATTTTGAACTGATATATCAACTTCTGCAAATCCTCAGTAACACTATTGATTGTTTGCCCAGCATCCAGCGTTTTCCGACTATTGTCCCCGGTTTCTGACGTTACGTGGTTAATATTTTCCACACTGTTACTTATTTCAGATGAAACTGCGGCCTGCTGTTCTGATGCTGACGCAATGGTGAGATTCATATCCCTGATCCTGGAAACCGCTTCAATAATCGAATTTAAAGAATTAACAGCCTGCTCAGCTTGCAACACCGTCTTCTCGGTACCATGCTTACTCTTATCCATCGCCAGCACGGCACTTTCGGCCACCGATTGTAAGCGTTCAACAATGTCACGAATCTCTTCGGTCGATTCCTGAGACCGTTGCGCCAGGGTTCGCACTTCGTCAGCCACAACAGCAAAGCCTCTGCCCTGTTCTCCAGCTCGGGCTGCTTCAATCGCAGCATTCAGGGCCAATAGATTGGTCTGTTCAGCAATACCTTGAATAACATGCAGTACGGTTCCGATATTTTCACTCTCACTACTCAAATCGCTGATGGCGGAGGCAGTACTAGCGATTTCTGCCGACAGCGCATTGATTCCTTGATTGGTTTCCGCAATTACTTTCAAACCTTTTTCGCCTTCTTCGTCGGCGATAATCGCAGCATCAGCCGCAGATGCCGCATTGCCTGCTACTTCTCGCACCGCACTGGTCATTTGCGACATAGCACTAGCCAGTTGCTCGGTTTCCTGCTTTTGTCTGGACACACCGCCATCCATGGCTTGAGTTACAGAAGTTAGGGTTCGAGAGGAACCACCTAAATGCTCAGTTGAATTTTGAATATTGCCAATCATTTTCTGAAAAGCTTCCATCATTAAATTAAAGGATCTGGCCATTTGCGCCATTTCCTCCGGCGCATTATCATCCGCTCTTACTGTTACATCCCATTCCATGCTGGCGCGCGACATAAGTTCTGACATATAACGAACGGGCCTTATAATGGTTGGTAATATTAAGGCCACAAAGGCAAGAATCATTAACACTAGAAACCCGGTAAAACCATATGTCCATATTGCCAATTGGTTGGTTTTCCCACTAATAGCGTCATTGATCACCTGATCAAACTCCTTTAACTGACCTTCGCTTTGATGAACCGCACCACGCATTTTTCCATGTAAGCCTTCCTTGCTGGACAAACCGAGCGCTACATTTGCATCGACCAGCGCAACAAAGTCCTTTTCATAGCTATCCATAAAAGATGAAATCAGCTGTTTCTCATCCTGCTTAATACTCGCTGCGGATAAATTTTGTCTGAATACGACCAGGTCAGCTTGAAATTTTTCCAGATATCCCAAATCCATCCGTAACATAAAGTCCTTTTCTCGCCTTCTTAACATCAACATATTACTTGTTAGCTTTAGCTGTCCAAGTTTCTTTAACGCCGACTCTGCATTACGGACCGATTCCCGCAGTGCGCCATAAAGACCTGACTTATGATCCAGGCCGATTGTTTTGGTAAATTGGGTATACTCAGAAAAAAATGACTTATAGACGTCCAGGTTACTGCTTAATTGATCACCGCCTTCAATCTTGATGTCCGCATTGCTCATCTGTTGATTCAATTGCTCCACTTGGTCCTGAAGTGTTGCAAAATTCGCCGTGAATTTATCGATGTATTTGGGATCTCTACGCGCCATAAAGTCCTTTTCATTTCGACGTAACATCAGCATCGCCGATTTTATTTCACTGACAGACAGGCGAGTTCTGTCGAGCAATTGTAAATTTTGTGCGCTGATTTGATGGACTACCGTCATACTAATCAACCCAAGTACAGCGATAATGGCTAGTATAACTAGCTGCTGGGAAATGGATATTTTTTTAAACATAGATGCCTACCTTCTTTAAAACAATGAAGACAATTCAGCCTGAAAATACGAGCTCCATATGTTTGTCGGCTAAAACTATTAACTCTTTAATTAGGCAGATTCATCCTGAATGGATCTACTCGATTTAGGATTTACAGGTCGTCGTAAAACTCAATAGAGGAATACAGGAAGAATTAACGCCTGTTCAAAAACCAGAAACCTGGGGTAGCTTAATTCCACAAATCTTCTACGATGGCATTGCCCGGCTCACCGGTGGGTTTGGGGTAATGCTATCCGTATTTATGATCTGGTCGCCTTCTCTTATTGAAGATTTAAATGCCATACCGAAATTTTTTAGCGAGTTTACAGTTTCAGCCTCAATAGCACTTATGCTGATTTTTTACGTTTTAGCTTTAGTAATTGAAGGGTATCGCCACTCTTTTGATATAGTAAAGCTACCCTGTGGAGCAATAGCAATCGACATGATAAGAGTCGCTAATAGAGAAGCAGGCTCAAGATTAGTTAAAATTCGCGCTGAAACTGCCCTTTGTGGAACTTTAACAGTTGGGTGGGTGCCTGTGGCTAATCCTATGTATTGCGAAAATCACCGAACTGGAGCAGGGGTATGCCAAAGCGTAGGCTGGCGAAGAAATTAATTTTATAAAACGATATATTTTAAAATATATATGGCGGAGAGAGAGGGATTCGAACCCTCGATGGGCGATTAACCCATACTCCCTTAGCAGGGGAGCGCCTTCAGCCGCTCGGCCATCTCTCCGAATTTATCAACTTCACTTTCCTTAAGGGGAGCGCGTTGTTCCGGGCTTCCTGCCCTACACCCCTACGGGGCCATCCTGCGGATGTCCAAAATCGCTCCCAGCGATTTTGTCAGCCACTCGGCCATCTCTCCGAATTCGTATTTTTGAATAAATAAAGCGACGGGGGATCGCCGCTTTACGGTACAACTTCTCTGAAAAATTCCTAAGCCTGGTTTCCGATCTGGGCCTGATTTTCTTCAGCTTTTATTCGTTCGTAAATTTCTTCACGATGAACTGCTACTTCTCTGGGTGCGTTAACACCAATTCTTACCTGGTTTCCTTTAACGCCTAGAACGGTGACAGTTACATCGTCGCCTATCATTAAAGTCTCTCCTACTCGCCGCGTTAATATCAGCATACTATCTCTCCAATTTATAAAACACAGTAATCTGAACCTGCAATCCTGTACAGGTACATCCTAGTAATTTATTTTTATAATACCTATTGACCACAAGGGCTACCCACATTCTACCCAACAAATTCCTGAGTAGCCAGCCCGTATTTCGCCCTTAAAGCCTGCTTTCAGGCCAATCCGGGGGTGTTTTTCAATCGGTCAGGCCTCTTCTTTGAGATTGAAACCTTCGTGTAAGGCGCGCACGCCTAACTCCAGATATTTTTCATCGACTACTACCGAAACTTTAATTTCAGAAGTGGATATCATCAAAATATTGATACCTTCGTTGGAAAGCACTTCAAACATACGACTGGCAATACCAGCATGAGACCGCATGCCAACACCCACAATCGATATTTTGACTATCTTATTGTTGCCCGCTACCTCTCGTGCTTCGAGTTTTTCAGCAGTTTTCCTGAGTGACTCGATGGCAGCATCATAGTCATTACGATGTACTGTAAAGGTAAAGTCGGTGGTGCCATCGGCGCCAACATTTTGCAGTATCATATCAACTTCTATATTGGCTTCCGAAATCGGACCAAGAATCTGGTAGGCGATACCCGGTGTATCGGAAACACCGTTAATTGTCAGTTGGGCTTCGTCACGGTTAAATGCAATTCCCGATATTAAGGCTTGTTCCATAATGTCTTCCGCTTCGTATTCGGTGGTTATTAGAGTACCTTCACCTGCTTCAAATGACGATAGCACGCGTAGCGGCACCTGATATTTCTGAGCAAATTCTACTGCTCTTATTTGCAGCACCTTAGAACCAAGGCTTGCCATTTCGAGCATTTCCTCGAAAGTAATCGTCCTTAGTCGCCTGGCCTCGGGTTCTACTCTGGGATCGGTTGTATACACCCCGTCAACATCGGTAAAAATCTGGCACTCATCTGCTTTTAGCGCGGCTGCAAGCGC
>JAAEOZ010000204.1 GCA_024222685.1 Gammaproteobacteria bacterium
CGCCCAGCCGAAACCGAGCAGCGAAATAAAAACAAGCAGGTAGAGTGATGAAATCGTCCACTTCATTCGTCCAGTCTACCAGGCGTTTTTGACAAATAAATAACCTTTGCCCCAGATGGTTTTAATACGTCTAGGTTGGTCAGCGTTGTCATCTAGTTTTTTACGCAGGCGTGAAATACGCACATCTATGGTACGATCAAATCCGTCATAGTCGAAGCCCCTGATTTCCCGGATTAAATCCTCACGCTTTACTTCTTTTCCGGCATGACTGGCAAGCACCCAGAGCAGCTCGAATTCACCGGACGATAATGCGACTACCTGCTCATTGAGGATCACCGACTGTGCGTCGAGATCAATAGTCAATGCGCCGAATTGCATCTTATTGTCGCTTTGTTGGGGTTGTTGCTGTAGCTTTCGCAGCTGTGATTTAATCCTTGCCAGCAATACTCTTGGCGTTACCGGTTTGGTGATATAGTCATCCGCACCAAGCTCGAGCCCAAGCACTTCATCTAACTCCTGATCATTGGCAGTTACCATAATAATCGGACAGCTCGAATGCTGTCGTAGTTGCTGGCAAATCTCAAAACCATTCTTGCCTGGCAGGTTAATATCAAGTAACACGAGGTCTGGAGAAACTGACCTGAATCGTGCATCAACCTGATCACCATGTCCGACGATATCGGTAGAAAAGTTGTTTTCCTGTAAATACTGACTGATCCACTCAGCCAGTTCGGTATCGTCTTCAATAATCAGGATTGTTGCGGGAGATGGCATTAGAATACTCTCCAGCTCAGATAGCGACTGCGATTTTTATATACCCATTTTACTTCAATCATAGATTTTTTAAGTAGCTTTCCGGTATTTTGATCAACGAGTCCGAGTAGAGTGGATTCGCGACCGACAAATTCAAATTTGTAGGATGCTTTCTTTTTTTCCGTCCAGCACTGCAGCGGTGCATTTTGCGACGATAATGTCAGACAGTAGCTGCCCGGCATATCCGTCTGCCAGTTAACTTCAATATCCTGATAACATTGGCTGCCCTGTTTCAAGGTTACACATTTTGCGGGGGAAAGCTCAAGAAAAAGATCGCTAGCCATCGAAGCAGAAGCCTGCATAACGAGCACACACAGGAGTATCTGGAATGACCTGTTAATCATACTCATACTCCCTCAAAAGTGATATCTCAAACTGGTACTAATATTTGACAGCTCGTTGTCTTCAATGGTAACAGGACTGTCTTTAATTTCGTCACCCAACAGGGTATAGAGTAGATTGGCATTAAATGTCCAGTTTTCATTGATTGGGTACTCTGCACCGATTGCCAGGTTGGTAATCAAGGCCCCTTCGGCACGATAAACAGGAAACTGACTGGTCGACTCACTATTGTTGACGCCATAATAATAGTCGGCAACTTCTTCGGAAATATAAGCGGCACTAACTGTTCCAGTTATCAACCAGTTTTTTACCTGCCATTCCCTGTCGTAGGATGCACTAATGGCATGCCCATCGTGTGTATTGACGATGTCTTTTGAAATATCCAGGCGAATCAGGCTATCGTCGAAGTAGAGCGAATAACGCACACCAGCATGCAGATCGGGATCGCGGTCGTCGAGGTCGTCGAGCAGGTCATTGTCGATCGGACCTATAAATCGTGGACTCAATAATGCATCTATAGCCCAGCTCTGGTTTTGCACTAGTGTATATCCGAGCAACAGACCTTCGAATTCATTTGCCTTAAAATAAAAGCTTTCACCGATATATGAGGCGTCTACCGGAACAAAGAATCCATTTTCGTAATCATCATCGTTGCGTTTATAAATATCAACATTGTCTGAAGCACTAAAGAGGCCTGCACCAACGCTCACTTCCCAGCCGGGTTCACCGAAATGTGGGCTGTTATCTATCAACCGAGAGTCAGCCGATGTTAGTTGTGTACCAGCAAAACCGAGCAGAAATAATGTGCCGGTAATGAGTGTTACTATTTGTTTCATGAAAATTTCCAGGTGATTAAATATGCCGATAGTAGAGCACAGGCATCAGAATATTACTGTGAGGGTGTGTATCAGCCTGTAACAGTTTGTAAGTAGTTTACTCTTCGTTGATGTCGGGTGTGAAAACTGACTGAGGTTTGGTTATGCCTTTCATTAAATGATCTCCAAGAAACTTTGAAGGTCTGTCTACCAGTCTGGAGAATTCCCTTGAAATAAGAATATTTACACCAAGATCTTTAGTGAGAGATTCGAGCCTTGCAGTTCGATTTACTGCGGGTCCCATCACCGTAAAATCGAGTCGATCCGGTGCGCCAACATTTCCATAGATGACCTCTCCGACGTTAAGTCCAACACCGAATCTGATTTCTGCTTCGTTATGACGTCGTCGCATATGATTCAGTGCCGCCAGTGACTGTTGCGCATCGTAAGCGGCTTCCAAAGCTGCCCGGCAGGCAGAACGTGGGGAAGTTTGATCATCGATAGGAAACACAATAAGCATGGCGTCACCTATAAATCGCAGAATTTCACCGCCGTAAGCGGTTACTGCTGCGGCGACAAATTCAAAATAGTCGTTCAACATCTTCAATAATTTATCTGCCGGCAGGTCCTCGGTTAACTGCGTAAAATCACGCAAATCACTAAACCAGAGTGCGGCATGTATTGTGTCGGCATCGCCACGTTTAACCATACCCGACAATACTTTCTCGCTGGTTCTTTTACCAACATAGGTATCCATCAGTGATTTTGAAAGCTGTCGTAGTGAAAATACTTCCAGCGTCGGAGCAATGAAATCGCGTACTAGTCTGAAATTGTCTATGTCGCAGGCTCTGAAACCGCCTGACGCCCTGGTGACAACAATGAACGCGCTGTTCAGGCCTGTATTAAAAGTGACGGGCATGGCGTAATAATCAACATAGCCATCTCGCTTCAAATCGAGATAGGCATTATGTGCGTCATCTGGTAACTCCAGTATTGATTGTCTAACCCCTCGACCACTTTCCAGCAATTTCTGCAATGGACTGCCAACAAAACGTTCGCTTTCTTTTACACCATGGCGTGCCTGGAAATGGATAGTTTTATCGGTATCGGACGACCATGAAACAGAAGTACCTGTAAATAAGGGGTTGATTGTCGGAAACATAAGCGTCATTCGATCGAGCGGAGCACCACTTTGTGTTAGCTGCCTGGCGAGTTGACTGACAAATTCGTCGCGATTATCAACTAGACGACCCTGCCTGAACAGCCAGTCGGTAACAGGCTGCAACGACCAAAATTCTTTTGAAGAACAGGCGCTCTGTTCGGGTTCGATATTGATGTACTGTTGTTCCTTATGTTTTGTCAAAGTTTGATTACTCTATACCCGGCGCAGCGCGTTCGGCGCGCGATGCCTTGCGTTTTTCACTGGCAAGTAATAATACGCCGGAGAAGACGATAATGGCAGCACCAAATATTACCGACCAGTGCGGTATCTAATTTTACTAGTCTCGGGTTGAAAATTTGCGGAATTGTTATACAAAGAATAGAATTTCAGGAGTGAATTATTTTGAGAATTATGTTCGATATTTTCGAACTTGTTAATCTGGTTACTAATAACGAGGCTGAGAAAGGCTGGCCCAGGTTATTAAAAGTTATAGAGGTTGTACTTTGATTGATACTGCCAACAAAGAATCGAACAGTTGCCAGATTCTCGCTTGCCAGCTTCTTATTCCCGAAACATTAAGCCGAAAAGATCGTCAACAGCATGTCGATAATACAATAACTAAAATTTCGACTGCATTAGACCAGAAGGGTGCCGATCTCGTTGTATTGCCGGAACTGACTACGGTGGATTATTCCCGTGAAGCATTTGAACAACTAAAGCAACTCGCCGAAACACTGGAAGGGTCAAGTATTTGTAAAATGCAGGAACTCGCTAGACACCATAGGACTGCCATCGCTTTCGGTATGCCACGTAAAGAAGGTGATGAATTCTATATTTCTCAAATTGCTA
>JAAEOZ010000205.1 GCA_024222685.1 Gammaproteobacteria bacterium
CAGAAGCGACCGCAATCATGTCATCGTTTTCAAACAAAACCATGGGTTTGGCCGCCAGGTGATCTTTGGCATAGCCAATTTCAGTTGGAGTCGATACCAGGAAAGAGAAAGTACCATCCATATCATCAATCGCCGTCTGCAAGGCATTCTCCAGGTTATTACCCTGTGCCAGTTTATCGGCCAGATAAACCGCCACCAGCTCACTGTCATTATCGGTATGAAAGGTAAACCCGCGGCGTTCCAGACGACGACGCATTTTCCAGTAATTGGTGAGCTGGCCATTGTGAACGATAGCTATGTCCTCAAAGCCTGTGGCCCAGAATGGATGAGCAGCTTCGGGCCTGACCGCAGACTCGGTTGCCAGGCGAACATGACCGATGCCATGGGTACCGATAAAATCCGAGACCTTATAAGTTTGATCGACCTCTTTTGCGGTACCATCATCTTTGATGATGTCCAGCGTATGCCCTACCGAAACCAGCTTGGCGTGCTCTTCGAAATCCTTGGTCAAATCGAGAAGGTTACCGTCAAAATTGACGCCTATCTGGTATGAACAGGCTACCGACTGTTCGGTATCTATGCTTGCACCGTGTTTCGCGAGTAGCGTTCCAATATTTTCGATTGCCTTTTGTCGAGCAGCCTCATCCGTCGGTACTATAAAACGTAATTGCAACTGCTCCTTCTCATCACCGTATAACGCAAAGCCTGTGCTATCAGGGCCACGATGCTGGCAACCATCCAGCATATTGATAAGCGTCTTACCAATATCGTGGGAGCCCTGATGTTTATATAAAACGCCAGCTATACCACACATGATTCCGCCTCCAGAAAATTGCCTTGATTGATGAATGGCAAGCCTACTAGAGTGTCAATTGCCAGTCAACTGTTATGAAATAATGTTTCCTGTGGGGAAACAATAATTTATCGATTATGCTCCCAGTATCCGATAGAGGTTTGGGCAAAAGAATGGTTAGTTTTATCTGGGTTTTGAAATTGATTATCTTTCGAGTTTGAAAATGAATGTAGGGTTGTTTTAATTTTGGGTGTGATTTAGTTAGGTATTGTGTCCCAGCAGAAACTCAGAAATCCCCTGTAAAGAGCTTTCCTCTACAACTTTCATGACTCATCGCAAAGCCTTGCAACTTTAGATAAATGGTGGCGTATTGTTTTTGGCTTCGAAGTATTTCCTCATATCGTATAATGCCGTTAGCATCTTGCTATGTTTATTAGCCAGGTATGGAACACCCGAACCAAATACAGAATCTTCCAGCCATCCCAGATTTTTCGCGTACTCCTCTTCACTCCCCGAAAAAAAGAACAGCTCGACAACTTTCCCATGCTGTTTGATTTATCGAGATAACGATGAGTCATTCAATCGTAAACTCACCCGTGACAGCCTGGTCAATTCGTTATCAAAGCAAAAGCCTATGATAGTCGCAGTCAAAGCCTGTGGCAGTTCCCATTACTGGGCACGAGTGATAAAGCGCCTTGGGCATCAGGTTAAAATTCTGGCACCAACCTCGATGAGTGGATTTCGTCTGGGCCATAAGACCGATGCAACCGACACACGGGAAATCGCGATTGCCGCCAGGCAACCGAAATTAAAAGTTGTTGCGCCCAAAACCGAAGAACAGCAAGGTCTTCAGGATGTCGAAAGAATCCGTCAACACGTCAGCGATCATCTGACTGCGACAAGCAACCTGATCCGAGGATTGTTGGCGGAATCTGATTTTGTGATTCCCAAAGGTAAGAAGGCATTTAAAACCAAAGTACACGATATACTCGAAGATGTAGAAAGCGAGCTGCCGATGCCGTTTCAATACCAGCTGATTGATTGCTGGTCTTACTATCTTGAATTGGAAACCCGATTAAAAGCGACAGAGAAAGTGCGAGACGAACTCATCAAACAACATGAAGCCTGTCGTGAGTTGATGCTTTAGAAAGTGTTGGCCCCATTAATGCGATGGGGTTGTTCCTAAGACTGGGAGACCGGGGTGGGAGCTTTGCTAATGGACGTGAAGCGTCAGCCTGTATTGGTTTAACACCCAAGCAGTATAGTACCGGCGGTGTTGTCACCCTGGGTGGCATTGGCAAGAACAACGGCAATAAGCGGTTATGATCCTCGTTAATTCAGGGAGCGCGAGCAGTCATACAACAACTCGCCAAACGAGCACCAAAAAATGCCAAAGAAGCGTGGTTAAAATCACTCATCGAGCGCCGAGGTAAGGGGCGAGCCGTTGTCGCACTGGCGAATAAGACCATCCGCGTCGCCTGGGCGATGTTGCACTATGGCGAAGCGTTTCAGAATAAGCAGACTGTCTCCATCTAAGTGACATACAAAGAGGTAAAAGTTTTCAACCCAGCATGCGAATAAACCGGTAAGACCAACCACCGAGAGCCTGTTCATTCCGGTGGCCTGTAATAGGCCGTTACGCCGATGAGGCACGGTGGTGCGAATACATCAGGGTCCTGGGGTAGCTCCCCAATATAATGGCCGAATATACGCTCGCATCTATCTTTAGTTATTTCACATAAAGGGTTGAAAAAACGAAGGAGTCCATATACGGAATGACGAGATGGTTTTATGGGTAATTCTTCACAACAGTAATTTCATGCAGAACCATTTTCATTTTTATCTCGGACTCACCCTATCTCCCAAAAGATTCAGGGAAGGGTTTAGGAGTAGAAATACCAATTACATCATTTGCTTGATTCGGGGTATTATTAACTTCATCAATGAACCCCTCATCATCCCCCTCTGTCAGGATAACTGTCGCCTCTGTTTTTAATCTTTTAACAGGGGGCTCTATCTGGTGGGCGTACTGTCAAGTTAACCAACAAAAGCAAAATTATCCGTACAAATGGACTCTTTCCCATTCAATGGACACACGTCACCTGCTGCCATGTTTCAAATGATCGATTTCTCAGCATCCGGTAGTTGGCGGCCCTATGGAGATGCCGACCCACGCGAAAGAGGTTATGGACCTGACTGTGAACAGCCAGGAATCGTTGAGCTTGCCCAGATGATTTAAATCGCCGCATTTGTCGTTCCTGTGCTCGTGTGTGTTCATGCGATACCTCAGCACGATTATTTGCATAGCGTTCATGGCAATGCATTGAAGTGGG
>JAAEOZ010000206.1 GCA_024222685.1 Gammaproteobacteria bacterium
AATGAATTGTTAAATAACTATATTTGGTCAAGTTTGCGTAAACACAACAGGACCAAATATGCTGGAAAAACAACGACAACAATTAATATTAGATATTCTGGATGAGTCATCTTTCGCCAGTGTGAAAGAGTTGTGTAAGCAGTTAAATTCGTCTGAGGCCACTATTCGCCGCGATCTGGTGAAGTTAGCCAGCGCTAATAAAATCAAAAAGATCCGCGGCGGGGCACAGGTTATTGATACCCGCACGGTGTCTAACATTAAGCTGTCAGGCAATGCGTTTCTGGTTGACCGTGAACGCAATACCGACACCAAGCGCATGATAGCTAAAGCCGCTACGCAATTATGTCAGGACGGTGAATCCATTATTATTAATGGTGGAACATCGACGTTCATGATGGCTGAGTTTTTAACCGAACGCCGTATGAATATCCTCACCAACTCCTTTGTGCTTGCTAACGAACTACTCGAAAACAGTCAGAATCAGATTACCTTGCCCGGCGG
>JAAEOZ010000207.1 GCA_024222685.1 Gammaproteobacteria bacterium
GCCAGGGAAAACGTTCGTTTTATTTGGTATAGTAATAAAAAGTACTACCTATTAATAATGAGGTATCAGCATGGCGACATCCGTAAAACTTGATGACGATCTGAAAAGCCGGATTCAGCATCTAGCTGACGCACGACATCGCTCAGCGCACTGGATCATGCGCGAAGCAATTCGCGACTACGTTGAGCGCGAAGAAGCACGAGAGGGTTTCAAGCAAGAAGCCTTAGCGTCTTGGACAGCTTATAAGGAAACTGGGCGGCACCTGACAGGCCAGGAAGTACGTAACTGGTTGAAGACCTGGGGTACGGATGAAGACAAAGAGATCCCTCCGTGCCACGAGTAATTATCACGGAAGGCGCAGCGCAAGGGCTGGAACGTTGCCGGCTTTTTCTGGCAGAAAAAAATCCGCAGGCGGCGAAAAGGGCCGGTCAAGCGATAGAACGCCAATTTGCGCTTCTGGAAACGGAACCAGGGGTAGGCAGGCCGTTTGATGATCTTCCAGAATTTCGCGAGTTAATCATCCCATTTGGAGACACTGGTTATGTGGCGCTTTATCACAACACGTAACATCAGTGATATAGAGAATAACTGGACATTTCGATTCGTCATTCCGGCAGGCTTTTAGCC
>JAAEOZ010000208.1 GCA_024222685.1 Gammaproteobacteria bacterium
TTAACATGAGAAATAATACCCTTGCATGCCTGCCTGAAATTTCGCCTCAACTGCGGGTTGGGAATAATCGCAAACGAGCAACCGAGACCCGCCAGGTTGAAGGTTTTACTCGCTGCCATCAACGTAATGCTTCGTTGTTCGATATTATTATTTAGCGAAGCAATGGGAATGTGGCTGATGCCCTGCTGCAGAATCAAATCACAATGGACTTCATCCGAGACAATAATCATATCCTGCGCTTCAGTACTTTCGACAAGGCTTGTTAATTCACCGCGAGTATAAACACTGCCGCCCGGGTTATGTGGGTTGCATAGCAGTAACATTTTATTGTCGATATCGGTTTGCCTGCTGATCCACTCCAGATCCATCAACCAGCGCCTGTTCTGCAATATCATCGGCACCGGTACCAGACGTTGTCCATTCAACTCCGGTGCATTAGTAATATTGGGATAAACCACCGCCGGACTTAGCACGCCAGCGCTGGCATCACCTAGAAATCTGCAGGCAATATTCACAGACGCTACCACGCCTGGCACCCAGACTAGCCATTCCGGTTTGATTGACCATTGGTAAAGCCGCTGCATACGCTCGACAATTAACGCGTTCAGACTGTCGGCAACATGGGTATAGCCGAAAACCTGATGCTCAAGCCTGGTAGCAATTGCATCTGTTATCTGGGGTGCAACGCGAAAATCCATATCCGCCACCCACATTGGCAGGATATTTCTGTCGGTGTAGCGATCACATTTAACCGAATCGGTATTAGTGCGATCCGGACATTGGTCGAAGTTGTACATTCCGGTCATCTGCTAAGGTTAATAAATCAGGCTGATCATATTTGATAATCGATAAGAAGAACAACTGTGATTGACCCGTGCCCTCGAAAGAATTCTGCGATAAACTGCAAACATGATGAAACGGGCACAGATTACAGCCAGCATGGCATTGCTGCTGTCACTAATAATACCCCCAGTTATTGCCGGAGAAGTACTCGACAGTATTCTCAAATCCAGGATCATACGAGTGGCTACAGATTCAAACTGGCCCCCGCAGTCCTTTATAAATGACAGTAATGAAATGGACGGATTTGACGTCGAAGTCGCACGGCAAATTGCGGAAAGAATGAGTGTTGGAATAGAATTTACCACACCAAGCTGGGATTTAATTACATCGGGTAACTGGAAAAATCGCTGGGACCTCCACGTAGGGTCAATGAAAACGGACAGTATTGCTGACCAGAAGCTGGATTTTCCTGCGGTATATTATTATACCCCGTCGGTAGTCGCGGTACACAGAGACGCAAGTACCAGTCGTGTTTCACAGCTAAGTGGCAAAGCCATCGGTGCAGGTATCGGTACCAGTCATGAATCATATTTACAGGGTAAGTTGATTACCGACTCACAGAGAACACCAGCGTTTTCCTATGTTATTAAAAATGCAAGGGTTAGTAGCTACGAAAACTCGGCCTACGCACTCGACGATTTACGCCTCGGTGATGGCGTAAAACTCGATGCTGTGATCGCCAGTATGCCGACTATTCTGGATGCCATCAGCAAAGGCAATCCACTTAAAATCATCGGTAAACCGGTTTTCTACGAACCACTGGTGATTAGTATCGAAACCGGTGATACAGAATTTAACCAGAGGCTGGGGGACATTATCAACGAGATGCATTCAGACGGTACATTGAGTAAGCTTTCGATGAAGTGGTATCGTGTTGATTACACTAGCACAGAATAAATGCCCAATAAAATTGAGCACAGGTAGACCGCGCAAGAAGTGTTCTGTTTTTATCGAAGTTTAAATAACCGGGTAGTTGCGAGGATACCAGGATTCAGCCCTTTCTCTCCGTTGCCACCTGAGTACGATGGCTACGCGGTGAGCTACCGAAAAATTTGCGGTAACAGGCAGTAAAGTAAGACTGGGTTTCAAAACCGGTAGCGATAGAAATATCGATGACGCTGCGGTTGGTATTTAACAATAGCTGTTTGGCGTGAGACAGGCGTATCGACAAATAATACTGGCTGGGCGTCATGCTGCGATACTTGTGAAACAGACGTTCGATCTGTCTTAAAGACAAATGGCAACGTTCCGCAATGTTGGGTAAGGCCAGTGGGTTTTCGATATTTGACTCCATCAGATTAATCACGTCGATCAATTTTGGCGCGCTCATAGCCAGGTCAATTCGATCCGCCATTTGCTGAGAATCAATTTCGGTACGGATACGGTCGTGTTGAAACTGCTGCGAAATCTGTTGTGCAAGGGTTCGGCCATACTGATTTTCAATGAGTTTCAGCATCATATCGATTGCGGCCGTACCACCCGAACAGGTAAAGCGTCGCTGATCAATCTCATACAAGGTAAAAGCGACATTCAGGTGTGGATAGATTTCCTTGAATACCGGGATGTTTTCCCAGTGTATGGTACAACGACAATTATCCAGTAAACCGGCACGCGCAAGCACAAAACTTCCCGAGCTAACACTACCTAAATTGACTTTATCCCTGTCCAGATTTCTCAGTATTTTAAGTGTGCTAGCATCGTCAAAATGCTGGGCTGTATTCGGCCCGCATACTACCAGGGTTTCGAGATCCGTTGCCTTTGACAAAGGCTGAGTAGGTACAGCAATGCCACAGCTGGCAGCAACTGGCTCGATACCAGGAGCATAATAATACCACTCATATAAGGCTTTGCTCGATAACCGATTTGCAGTACGCAGCGAATCTACAACGCAACTAAATGGAATTAACGGATATCCATCGATCAGTAAAATGCCAATCTTTTCAGTTTTATCTTTAATCTTAAAAACCCCGTTATAAAAACTGTAAGGTAACTAAAGGCTCCCGCTAACCCGGACATTCTATCGAAATCAACTTTATCAACAATCTTTATTTGCTGATCACATCAGATTAAATGACGCTGGCAAATAGTTCGAGGTCGCGCCGAGATTAGCCGTCACAGGACCTGAAAATCATACTTGTACCTGAATCTACAGTCTGCCCGCAAGGGCCTGATTTAAATCTGGAGTCTACAATGAGTGATAGCAGTCGACCAGCTCGCGGACGTCGGGGACGCGGCGGGCGTGAAGGCCGTCGATCCGAAGCGAGCGCCACCAGCAAACCGAGCGCAGCTTATATAACTCGCAAAATACCCTGCTTCGAAGTGCTCGACGAAGAGGGGCTACAGTTAATCGAAGACAATGCCGATACTATACTCGAAGAAACCGGCATCGAATTTCGTGACATGCCCGAAGCACTCGACATACTCAGGCAGGGTGGCGCTGAAATCGATGGCGTAAGAGTTCGATTTCCCCGCGGCATGTGCCGTTCGATCATCCAGGCATCAGCTCCGAAAGAGTATACGCATCACGCGCGTAATCCTGCCCGTTCGGTGCAAATCGGCGGTAAGAACACGGTTTTCGTACCCGCATATGGCAGCCCATTTGTGTTTGACCTCGACAAGGGGCGCCGCTATGCCACCCTCGATGACTTTCAGAATTTCGTCAAACTGGCCTATGCATCACCGAGCTTGCATTTATCCGGTGGTACTATCTGCGAACCGGTCGATGTACCGGTAAACAAGCGCCACCTCGATATGCTGTATTCACATATTAAATATTCCGACAAGGCATTTATGGGTTCGGTAACCGCACCGGAGCGCGCGCAGGATACGGTTGAGATAATAAAAATTCTCGCTGGGGACAATTATATCGATGCCGAAACAGGTCGGCCCAGAACCTATGCCACCAGCCTCATAAACGCCAATTCACCTATGACTTTTGACGACACCATGCTCGGCGCCGCCAAAGTCTACGCAGAGAATAATCAGGCCTGTATTGTCACTCCATTCATACTGGCAGGGGCAATGTCGCCAGTCACCGCCGCCGGAACAGCCGCACAATCACTGGCCGAAGCAATGGCAGGCATAACCTTTGTACAACTGGTCAACCCGGGTGCTCCGGTCATCTTCGGCAGTTTTGCCAGCTCGATGTCGATGCAGTCGGGTGCACCCACGTTCGGCACACCGGAGCCGGCTCTGGTACTTTATACCATGGCGGCACTGGCGAGACGACTGGGTGTGCCTTTCCGTTCCGGTGGTGGCCTTTGTGGCTCCAAACTGCCTGATGCACAGGCTGCCGCAGAAGCCATCAATACATTGATGCCAGCTGTCTTGGCAGGTGTTAATTTTGTTTTACATACGGCGGGATGGATGGAAGGTGGCCTCTCCATGGGTTACGAGAAATTCGTCATGGATGCCGATCAGGCAGCGATGATGGAGATTCTAATGGGAGGTGTTGACCTGTCTGAAAACGGTCAGGCCATGGATGCTATTCGGGAAGTTGGGCCCGGCGTTCATTTCCTCGGCTGTACGCATACGCAGAATAACTTCAAGACTGCTTTCTACAGATCACCACTTACTGACAACAACAGCTTTGAGCAATGGCAGTCCGAAGGCAGCCTTGATCAGGCGCAACGTGCAAATAGCTACTGGAAAAAACTGCTCAGCGAGTATCAGGCACCCGCTATCGACCCAGCAGTCGACGAGGCGTTACTCGATTACATCAGGCAACGCAAGGATTCAATGCCTGATTCAATGATTTAGCCAAAAGTTGCAGCTTTCTTCAAAGCCCCTGTTTATCTGCCCGGGAAATAATTCGTGCAATAGGCCGTATTAAAGACTAATATTTTGGCAACAGTGGTTATTTATTAATCAGTTATACGGGTTATTCGCAGCTGGTTAAGTCGGTTTTTGCCTATGAGTGACGATTCTTCCGAAGTAAAACCTGAATACTTCGGTTTTCTCCTGGTACCAAATTACTCGATGATTGCCTTTTCCCTGGCAATCGAATCATTACGTATGGCCAATCGTGCATCGGGTAAGACGCTATACCACTGGTATATATATTCACTAGATGGCGACTCGGTTAGCGCCAGTAATGGTCTTGAAATCACCCCCGATGACAGCATCGACAACGCCAGGGAAATGAAAATCTGCTTTGTATGCAGCGGAGTAGAAGTAGCTAGCAACTGGAGTAAATCGCTGCAATTCGCATTACGTAAAATCGCTTCAAGAAACAATATGGTGCTCGGTGCACTATGTACAGGTAGTTACTTACTGGCTCGTGCCGGACTTCTCGACGGCTATAAATGCACCATACACTGGGAGAACATCGCCAGCATGCGTGAAGAGTTCCCGAAGGCTCAGTTCTCAGACGATTTATTTCAGATGGATCGCGACCGAATCACCTGTGCAGGTGGTCAGGCATCGCTCGATATGATGCTTAAAATCATCAGCGACACGCATGGTGCCAGGCTGGCTGCCCACATTTCAGAACAGTTTATGTGCGAACGCATTCGCGGTACGGAAGATCGACAACGCGTTCCGCTACATTTACACCTTGGTGCCAATCAACCGAAGCTCACAGAAGCAGTGACTTTAATGGAAGCCAATCTCGAAGAACCCATCAGCCTCGATGAGCTTTCCAGCTATGTCGGTATTTCCAGGCGACAACTGGAGCGCCTGTTTCAGAAACACCTGAACTGCGTACCGACACGCTATTATTTGAATCTCCGCCTGAGCCGTGCTCGATTGCTTTTACTTCAAACCAGCAAATCAATTGTCGATATCGCACTCGCCTGTGGTTTTATCTCGGCACCCCATTTCAGTAAATGTTATCGCGACATGTTCGGCACACCGCCTCGGGATGAACGCCGAAAGCTGCAAATACTACAGAAAAACAGCGTGTCGAATATTGCGAGTTAATCGGGCTGTGTTTCAGCCTGATGAATAGTAACCTGCGTAAACGGTATACCCCAGCCCTCCTGATTACAGATATCCACACAGGTTTTCTGAATCAGGCGTTGAATCGTAAAATATGAGGCGGCGCTACGGCCATCCATGGTAGCGAAGATCAGATAGTCCAGCGAGTTAGTGCCTGCTTCTTTAAAATCAACCAGCAAATCTTTCAGCTCGTCATCCAGACCGGCTTGCCTAAATGCTTCGGCGAGGCCCGACTTAAATCGTGCAGGCACAGCATCCAGCGAAATTTCCTGGTGTTGATAATCGATCCCAAACACACCAATCACACCGAAACCTTCGCGCGAAAGATTCCGTACATTCAATTGCAAAAAATCAGAACTGCTGTATTGCACGACACTACCGACCACTTTGAGGCGAACTGCTTCGACAGTTTGCTGCAGCACCTGACCGTAATCACCATTGGGTAACAACAGGTAATCGCCTGCACTACAGGGGTACCATGGCTCATCGGTACAGGGCCGCGAGGTCAATTGTGATAGCACTGAGAGTGGTAATCTTATGGCACCTTCCAGCTCGGGGTTTTGTAATTTTGAATAAAGGTTAAGCGAAGCGATACGAAAGGGCAGTCCGTTATAAGTCACCCGTTCGCCTTCGCGAGCCGCTCCAGCGTTGAGCAATAGACGTGCCTCGAGAATATAACCTGGCAGTACCCGCCAGGCGCCCAGTGCGAGCATAGCCAGCGCGATAATGGCGAGCGATAACAACAACAGATCACCACGTAAATAAAATACCGACAATACAGTCATTGCCACCAATACGATTGTGCCCAGATGGTAGCCGTAAAGTAGCAGGCGAAATCTGGCTGCCCGCACCTTGTTCTGTGTTGAAGGCCGCCAACGGTCTACCAGCAGACGTATTGCCCGAAGCAAAAGCCAGGTTCCAATACCGGCAATCAGCGCGATCAGCAACGTTAAACCACGTCCCAGGAAAAAATTACGTAGCAGATTACCGGCTGTCTCGAACATCTGCGTATCTTCGACTTCGAGACTTTTCAACTCGATTCGAGATACTTCGAGCGATTGCTCAATATCTCTGTGGCGCTCACGAAGAGAGTTTGTCAACGCGACCAGTTCCTCGGCAACCGACCCCGACATTTCATGACCATCAAGCTGCACAGTCGATTCGATTGCCTTGTCGGTGGCCTGGAGTTGTTGTTCGTATAATCCAATCGCTGTGCGTAGCTCTTCTATCTTGCGAGGCTTCGCAGTGGCATCTTTTAGGCTATTGAGAATCGGCCGGGCTATCTGCAGTAGCTCATCGCGCCAGTCGAGTTCCTGCTCTTCAGCTTCATCCAGATTTTGTAAGTTAATGCCGCTAACAGCGATTCTTTCGAAGGACTGTGTTAATTCCTCAATATTTTTCTGCAGCGTAGCAATCTGCTCTTCAATTTTCGCCCTGTCCAGATCCTTCGCTGATCTCAGCTGCTTCTGTAATTTGCCGAGTTCGTCACGTTTATCCGCCAGCACCTGTTTTATCTGCTGAAGTTTACCAATCGTCTGGCTTTGCTCTGCATCGATACCAATTTCCCGTGAAACCGTCTCGGCTGAGTCTGTTTCAGCAACGACTACAGGCGCTAGCAGAAACATCGCGAATACGACCGCAATTATCTGTGCAGTAATCATTCTATTCATAAGACATATTCTTCATTAATCTCATAACCTCTGCCCAGTCTTATTATTAATCCTGCGGATCAGCAAATACAACTTCAAGCGCTACTGTTTCGCTCCCTCGCTTCAATTCAATCAAAGCCCCGTCACCTGGTCGCCTGGTTCTGACTTCAAAAATCAGGTCAAAATTCTCATTCAATGACACTCCATCTATGCGAAGAAGGGTGTCACCCCTGTGAATTCCAGCTAATTCAGCGACTGAACCCGGCACGATATTTACGACCAACACACCTGGCTGATCATCGGAATCATCAATTTCAACCCCAAGAGTAACGCCTCGCGGGCTAAAGACCTCATATTTCTGATACACCAGATAATCGACCGGCGGCATCGGAAAAGCTGGCAATTCCACATCCATTAGCTGGCTACGCTTCTGTTCGGGTATTTCAAGATTATGCCCGCCTACCAGAACATAAGGTAGCGGCAGTCGCCGATGCACGCGCCGAGGAATACCAAAACCATAATTCACATGCCAACCTCCGGCAACCACCAGCATATGATGGTCTTCACGTTCGCGCATATAATCAACCAGAGTTGCAGCCATGGCTTCATCCCATAGCGTTTGACCACGGGAAAAGCTTTCCAGCATAGTCACCCCTGCACCGTGAGCACCAAATATTTTCTCAATCATCAACTGTTGATAAGGATCGTTCATATCCATCTCAGGAAGTTGCGCACTGCTAGCCTCATCCAGCGCATCCAGAGGTGTCATACTGACTTTGCGTGCCAAAGTTTTATTCACGTTAAGCCCTATAACTGGAATTCCATGATCGCGACAATACTCAAGCAACTCGCGGTAGAGTTCAAAATCCATCCCCCAGTTATCAAACCAGCGACTCTCCCGCAAAAAAGCTTTGACACTCAACTCGCCAGCTACCCATTGGTCCAGAGCAATCTGCTGGTCAATATTAAACATCTCCATGCCCAGGCTAATGCGGCCCGGGTGGCGTTGCTGCATGGCGCTTAGAATTTCCAGTTCGAGGCGATGCGATGCAGGGTTATCGTGCAATTCTCCTACATATACAAACGGGAAGTGATTTATGCTGGAAAAGAGTTGCTGCTGCGAAACAAAATGACCGGTGGCAGTATGCAATATATCCCCGGTTTCCGGTGTTCTAGCGGGTTCATACGGGAGTTCCCTGCTCCACTGTTGCGTAGACTGGCTACAGGCATACAGCGTAAATATAAGGCAGGCCGTAAGATATCGTGCAGTGTGATTCAAAGGTTAATTTCGCAAATAATTCTGAGCAAAGTTTATTGTGGTATCTTCATAATTTAAATGTGATTTTAGCTCCTGCCACAGGGTTTCCGCAACAATCACACGATTGTGGCCAAAACCTCTGGTAACAAGTAGCTTTGTCAATGGATACCTCGTACAGAATGCTTCTGAATGGGCAACAGGGCTTTGCGCATCTGACCGATCATGCACAATGACTGTCATATCGGCAACTTCTGGTAAATGACGAACCAGAGACAGTTTCATATATTTTACTTTATATTCTTTTACAAAATCCGCAGCATATTTTTTAATTTTCCGGGTACTCATAGGTAATTTCTGTAATTTTTTCAGAAAATAAATTTTATATTTAAAGACCGGGGATATTAGAAAAAGGTAAGCATTTTTTATTGTGGAAGGGCTGCAGTTAGCAATTGCAATACAACCCGTCGAATGCCCAAGGATTGCATAAAGTCCATCGGTAGATTTATTTTTCACATATTGTAAAACGAAGTTAGTTGTTACTATCGACTGATGTATTGTGGCCTGTTTACTTTCGCTCTGACCGTGACCCAGTTGATCAAAAGCCAGTGAAGTAAAGCCACAACGCGCCAGACCTCGCATTAAGGGAAAAAACTGATGAGCTCCGCCACCCCAACCATGCACAAAAACCACCGTAGGTCCACTGCCTACTTCATAAACATGAATCAGTCCATCACGGGTTTTCATATTAGACTGCTTGAATTCCTTCGGAATTCGCACAGCTGTAGTTTGGTTACTATTCGGGATCAGCAACAGTTCATCAATCTTGCTATTCGCCAGGCCCGGTACAAAGCCGCTAAGAAAAAAACTTAGTCTGGAAGCAAATGATGAAAACAAACCATCCACTTTTGATTTCGGCTTCAATGTACTTATTTCCCTGCAGAAAAATTAGTTATTCATTCCGGCTAGTAGGTAACCAGAATATATCAGACGTATCGGGTGATAATACAGACTTTTAGATGCTCCACTGTGAACTTCCTAGCATTTAATACAGAATACCAGGGACTTTACAATTCACTTACTATTGCGCTGGTGTCGGTCAGGCGAGTTGCAGGTAATCAGTGATCATATTTACGAATATAGTAACCATTACTATTTCGTAACACCTGTGGATGCCCGTCCTAATCAGGCCCTTGAAAAATTTCGAGACTGGCTCATAGAAATATCCATAGATTACAGGGTTGAACCGGCCAAAAGCCCCTGTTTTCCCTACATTTTTTGTATCGTAATAAATCCGTTTTATTTTGGTCGTTTTTTTTGCCCGGCAATTCTCTATACTTTCCCTCACCAATCAACATATAAAGGAGACGGAAATGATTAAAAACCTGAATTTCACCATTACACTGCTTATGCTGTCGACAATGCTTTCATCTATCTACGCTGACAGCCGAATAACTATCGAGAATGTCGGTTTTGCTACACCGGAATCAGTTGAATACTATGCCGCCGAGGACGTCTATCTGGTTACCAATATCAATGGCAGCCCGCTGGAAGCCGATGGTAACGGCTTTATTTCCAAAGTTAGTCCGGATGGAAAGGTCATCGATTTAAAATGGATTGACGGAACGAACGCCAATACCAACCTCAATGCGCCCAAAGGTGCTGCAATTCAGGGTGATATTCTTTATGTGGCCGACCTTGACGAGGTTCACCTGTTCCAGTTGCCTGACGGAAAGCAGATAAACAGCGTCAGAATTAAAGGAAGTACTTTTCTCAACGGCATAACCCCATCTAAAGAGCCCTTTGTTTATGTTACTGATAGCGGATTGAAAGGCGGGGAAGGTGGTTTTGTGCCTTCAGGTACCGATGCTATATACCGTGTATCAAATAATGGAAAGTACAAAACTATAGCCAAGGGTATTGACATGGGTCGCCCGAACGGGATTATTGTTGAAGGCAACGATTTTACTGTTGTAACCTTTGGCAGTAGCGAAATTTTCCATCTCGGCATGAACGGAAACAAAAGATCCATTCCTGCCCCTCCATCAGGCGCCCTCGATGGCCTGCTAAAAATGGATGACGGCAGCTACCTTATCTCAAGCTGGGGTGGATCGGCTATTTATCAGCTTGACCAGTCAGGTAACTACTCCGTAGTGGCTGACTCACTGGATGCACCGGCGGACATCGGTTACGACAGTCGCAGAAATCGGATTCTCGTACCACTGTTTAAGCAGAATAAAGTAGTTATTGTGTCGCCTTGAGCGGCACAATAACCAGCTGAAATATCCGCCAGACAATCTGTAGTTCGAGCAGCCCCTAGTTGAGGTTTGTAGCAATGTTTAATTTTAAAAACTCTTCCTTAATGAGATTTCTAATTCGTATTCGATATTTATCTCTAGTAACGATGCTGGCATTCGTAAACCCTTCGTTGGGAGAGGAAGTTTCGATTCAGCATCAGAGTCTTACACTGAATGCTAACCTGGAGATTGCGGAAGGCAAATCTATGCAGGATGGTGTTGTTTTGATATTGCACGGAATGATGGCACACAACCGTATGGAAATAATCGAAGCCAGTCAGCAGGCGCTGCTTGATAACGATCACAGCTCACTTGCTATCACACTTAGTCTGGGCGTCGATAGTCGAAAGGGATTTTTCGACTGCGCTTTGCTGCATACCCATACTATGGACGAGGCATTGGGCGAACTCGCCGCCTGGGTACAGTGGTTACGGGAAAAGTCTGTTAACAAAATTGTACTCATGGCGCATTCGCGCGGTGCGAACCAGGCCATGGTCTATACAGTCGAACATGACGACCCTCTAATCTCGCACATCATCTTATTGGCCCCAAATACGACAGCCAACGCAAAGCCAAATTACGAAGCTCGCTATGGTAAAAGCTTTGACAACAATTTGGCCCGTGTCCAGAAACTGATCGACGCAGGTAAAAGAAGTCAAATGTTAGAAGAGCTTGACTTTAGTTATTGCCCGAAGGCAACCGTAAGCGCGGCTACTTTCTATTCCTACAA
>JAAEOZ010000209.1 GCA_024222685.1 Gammaproteobacteria bacterium
CATGAATTCACCACGAAGGACACGAAGATCACGAAGTTTTCGGTGTTTTTCTTCGTGTTCTTCGTGCTCTTCGTGGTTAGGAGCGGATGGCGGGTTACACCCGATGGTGAATGCCGAAACGTAGAAACAGGGGAAGTTGAACCCACCAATGTCAAAGAGTTGAATTCCATCGTGGAATATCGCTGCCAAGGTCCCGCGATTAACGAGGAAGTGTTCCCGGAGACGGGTACGAAAAAAAAGGGGACGGAGGGATTAAATATTAGGCAATTGTAAAAGGCGATTGGCAATTAGTATCAAGCTTTAGAGAAAAATATATCAATTTACTTCGTCAATATTATTTTGTTGGTGGTATGCCAGAGGTAGTGAATACTATTTATTTAGAATAAGGATTTTAAGACAGTTAGAGAAATTCAAAAACAAATTCTCACTGGCTATGAGCTTGATTTTTCAAAACATGCACCTTAATGAAATAGTTCCACGTATTAGATTGGTTTGGAATTCGATATCGGCACAACTCGCCAAAGAAAACAGAAAATTTATTTATGGCGTTTTAAAATCAGGAGCAAGAGCAAAAGATTACCTGATTACGTATGTTTCTCAGCTATTGATAAGGGTCCAATGTAAGGTCGTAACCAACTGAAAACCTGAGGATTACGACATGGCTCGAAATAAGGTTCAATTCCAGAAAGGACAAAGTTTGCCAGCTTTCCTGAAACAATACGGTTCCGAGGACGCCTGTTGGTAGGCGTTGTTCGAATTGCGCTGGCCGAGTGGCTTCGAGTGCCCGGACTGCGGCCATCACAGCCATTGCAAGCTCAAGACCCGCAAACTGATCCAGTGCCATCGCTGCCACCACCAAACCTCGCTGACAGCCCGAACCATTTTTGCCCACACCAAGCTACCGCTGACAACCTGGTTTCTGGCGATCTTCCTGCTGACCCAAAGCAAAACCGGTCTGTCGGCCATGGCGCTGGCTCGACACCTTGGGGTGTCCTATAACACAGCCTGGCTGGTCAAGCACAAGCTGATGCAGACTATGCGCGAGCGCGACGACAGTCAGCCGCTAAACGGCCTGGTCCAGATCGACGAAGCGTTCTGGGGCGGCGAGCGTCATGGCGGCAAGCGGGGCCGCGGCGCGGCCGGTAAGACACCGTTCGTGGCGGCTGTGGCATGTTCGCGTGACGCTCGTCCACTGAGGCTGCGCATGACGCCACTCAAGGGTTTTCGTACGCAATCCATTGCCCACTGGGCGCACGCTCATTTGGCACCAGACTGCGAGGTGACATCAGATGGCCTGCGGTGTTTTCGCGCAATCGCAGCGGTTTGCCCGCATCGCAGCATTGTAACGGGTGGCGGCCCTGCGAGTGTCGAGAAACCGGAATTTGCGTGGATCAACACCATGCTCGGCAACGTTAAGAATGCGATCCACGGGACCTATCATTCACTCCATGGTAAACACTTGGGGCGCTACCTCGGCGAGTTCGCCTATCGCTTCAAGCGTCGATGTGCATTGGACCGGATGGTCGATCGCCTGGCTTACGTGGCTGTTCGGACCCCACCATTGCCGTACCGCCTCGCTACGATAGCTGAGATTCATACGTAATCAGGAAAGATTATGAACTTGCCTTGGCTTGGCTGATAGATTCAGGATTGGCAAAGAAAGTTTGCAGAATTTCAAAACCTGGTATTCCATTAAAAGGATATGAAGATTTTAATGCTTTTAAATTGTTTATAAACGATGTTGGATTATTATCCGCAATGATTGATATTGATATGAAAATCTTGTTGGAGGGAAACAAAATGTTTACTGAATTTGAAGGAGCCTTAACCGAACAATATGTCCTTCAGCAATTAGAATCATCAGGAGATGAAGGAGTCTATTATTGGTCAGCAGAAAAATCTAAATCTGAAATTGATTTTGTTGTACAAAATAGTAACTCGATATTTGCTATTGAAGTACAAGCAGAAGAAAATCTTCAAGCCAAGAGCCTTAAAGCTTTTTATATTAAATTTCCAGGAATTAATGCAATTAGAAGTTCTATGTCGAATTTCAGAAAAGAAGAATGGCTAATTAATTTGCCTTTATATGCTATTCATAAAATAGGGGATTTGTGATCAACATGTCAATAACTAAGGAACAATTTTGTTATAGTAAATTCTTTATGAATAAAATCGCTATTTTTTTTATCCTACTAGCTTGCTGGGCGCAGGCTCAGGCCCAACAGCCTCAAGATAGTCTTTCTGCACTATACGCACCCTACCGTGGGGCCATGAG
>JAAEOZ010000210.1 GCA_024222685.1 Gammaproteobacteria bacterium
CCGTGCTTAGTTCTAGTAAATACCAGCACCTGATTCCAATCTCCTTCTAAAATAAGGCGAGACAGTAATTCGCACTTGCGCGACTTTGGCACGCGGAAAACAGATTGATCAACGTTTTCTGCTGCCACATTCTGACGTGCTACTTCAACTAACTTCGGTCTATAAAGTATGGTATCTGCCAGGGCTTTGATCTCTTTCGTATAAGTCGCGGAAAAAAATAGAGTTTGCCGCTTCTTTGGCACCAGGCGAATAATTTTACGAATGTCGTGAATAAAGCCCATATCCAGCATGCGGTCCGCCTCGTCAAGGATCAATACTTCAATACGCGAAAGGTCGAGAAATTTCTGACCGACAATATCGAGAAGACGGCCCGGAGTACCAATGACGATGTTAACACCCTGACGCAGGCGCTTTATCTGGGGGTTAATGTTAACGCCTCCGAAAATAACAGCTGAGCGTATGTGCAGACCCTGCCCGTAAGTCTCGATGCTTTCGCCGACCTGAGCCGCCAGTTCGCGAGTAGGTGCCAGAACGAGAG
>JAAEOZ010000211.1 GCA_024222685.1 Gammaproteobacteria bacterium
CTTTCTGCCCTGTCGCCGCGAGAACGCTTGCTGCAGATAGATACACTGCTTGAGATGCATAATACGATTGAACGTTGTGGTGCGGTCATGATGGCTGATGGCAATCACAGTAACCAGGCAGAATCGGAGCATATTGCTGAGCTGGACTGGAATAATGGCGAACCACCACTACCGAAACCTGTCCACACCATATTCCTGGGTGACTTCAATAGCACCGAGGAAAGCAGTGAATACACTCGATTTGTAGGCGAATCCGATCCGATATTTGGGCGCGGCGTACACACCGGCAGCTTTGTTGATAGCTGGAGCGTTGCGCGTGAAAGATCGGGTAAACCTGAAACATGGTGGCCTGACCCACCCGATCGATTACCCGGGCATCCGTTGAGACTGGATTACTGTATTATCAGCACAGAACTCGCTACAAAAGTTAATCGATGCTGGGTCGATACCAAAGCGGTGGGCTCCGATCATAGACCCTACTGGGTGGCATTCGATGACTAATAACATTATTGGGAATCACGCTACAAAACTACCAGTGAGGAATAAAATAAGAATTAAAGTGGCTGACGCCATTTGCTGCTGTTTCGTAAACAGCCTGTATAAAACGCACACCCGGGTTTGGGGCGTGTGTGACAAACAAGTAGTTCCAATTGGAGGATAATCAGATGAAAAATGACGATAGTAAAACCAAATCACCGCAGCAACTCGGACTTGGCGACCTTGCAACGCAGGCGAAGCAAGGCACTATCGACCGGCGTGAGTTTATCAAGCGCGCAGCAGCGCTGGGTATTGCCGCCCCGTTTGCAACCAGCCTGCTGTCGCAATCGGTATATGCCGCAACGCCTAAAAAGGGTGGCAAATTTGTTATTGGCCTGGGATACGGCTCTACCACCGATTCACTAATTCCCGGCGCTAACGAAAATGGCTTTCTGTCAGTCCTGTCCTATGCCTTCCAGAATCAGTTGACGGAAATTGATAACGAA
>JAAEOZ010000212.1 GCA_024222685.1 Gammaproteobacteria bacterium
AGCGATTCCTTCGAATCTTCACCGGCGGCTGGTATTGTTCGTTCTACTGTACCCTTATCGGCAAATAACTTCACTACCATATTAGTACCGCCGCCGAAGTTAAATCGCTTACCAACATCGAAACGAATAGTATTACCCTCATCACCGGCGAGTTCGGCTGAAGGATAGGCTCGAACATTTGCGGGGCCACCGATACGGTAACGTTCGACATCGGGTAAAGGATCGTCCGAGGTAACCAGGTTAGCAGCAAACTGCACAAACCAGGTTTGCGCAAATGGTTTTACCAGGTTGTAATCAAAAGTCAGCCTGGATTTTAAAGCATCGTTTTCAGTACCGTCAGCATTGTCTTTAAAATTACTCGAATAAGTTACCGCAACACTGGAAACGGCACCGCCGTCATGAGTTGGACGCCAGTTCAGGAACAGATCGAGAATATCGATAGATTTGGTATCCGTGGTTAATGCCAGACTGCCGGATTCACCCGTTTCACTAACCCTGAAAGCAGCGCCAAGGTCGAGCCTGTTATTCCGGCTTCTTATTAAAGGGTGACTGGTGAATACACGGAAATTGTTACCGTCACCTTCAAGCACACCGGTCAGGTTAATCTCATCGGTGTCGACTTCATAATCAAAGGTCGAAATACTTCCACCAATTCGAGTTCCATACTTATTAACCAGAGCACCATAGTCACCCCGTACAAATGTCATGCGGGAATCTTCCGAAAAAATAGCTGAGAGGTTAAATTGATCGCCCTGCGAAAACGGATTGACGAATAACCAGCCTGCCTCCAGGCGCGTTTCACCTAATGACATTCGCCCGTAATTATTAACACGTAATGTAATAGATGAACGGTCTTCTACCGCCTGAAGCGCAATATTTGAAGTACCGTATTTGCTGCCGGGTAAAATCACCGCGCGGGTGGTCAAACCTGGCAAATCATTAAGTTTGGAAATTTTCTGCTCCAGCTCACTCTGAGAAATCACTTCACCTAATTTGGTAGCATCGAAATAATTGATTAAAAATCTCGGTGAATAACTCTCAAGCACATCCTCTACAACAACACTTTCAAGCCTGCCTTCGATTATCTCCAGTCTGACCTTACCGGAGCTAATTTTCTGAGCAGGTACGTAAACCGATGCCAGTAAATAACCTCTCTCACGATAAAATCTTTGCAGCTTATCAGCCGCCTGATAAATACCCTCGATAGAAATCTCAGTACCAGACAATTCGGCTATTTCACCAAGTAAAACATCCTCTTCAAACAAACTGTTACCGACAAGCTCAAATTGTTTGACCAGAATTTTTTTACTACTGGTGGGAGGCACAAGTTTATCTTTTTCTTTGTGTTTAACTGAAGCAGGTGCCGGAACATCTGACTGTATAACGGGTGCATCCGTTGACGTAATGATCGAGCCGGGTGTCGGCGGGGTTACAGCAGATTGCGCCGATACCGTGGGCAAAGTAAATACCAGCACCGTCGTAATAACTATTGTTCTTATTAAAATCATGGAACGGATAACGCACATTGGTAACACCCTACCAGGCCTTGTAGCTAATTCTTATTCTGCGCCCTATGTCAATACCAGGACAGGGACTCATCATACTACAGGTATAGGTCGAAGCAAGTACGCGGTAACCTGATACTAGTGCAATTGCTCAGATCACTCATGGACATATTCGCGCGACCTGCCTATGATTGAAGCACCAGAAAAGTTGTCCACGGGAGGGTTAATATGCAACGATGGGGTCGAATAAAATATCAAAATGAGGAATTTCTAGGCCTCGATCAGGGTGGAGAAATTGCGCTTTATCTGGGCAACATGCTCGGAGACAAAACAGCTACCGGTGAAAGGCTTTCTACCGAACAGGTAGTTTGGTTGCCGCCTGTAGACCCACCACATTTTTTAGCGCTATGGAACAATTTTCACGAACGCATGCAATTTGAAGGCACTCAACATCCGGGATTCCCCCTCTACTTCACCAAACTGACCTGCAGTGTTGCTGCACACCA
>JAAEOZ010000213.1 GCA_024222685.1 Gammaproteobacteria bacterium
GTCCGCTTGTGGCCGAAGGTCGCCGCTGGTGAGTAGTTTCTCAGTGTCTCCTTTGGAGAAATCGCCTGGTTATTCAGGGAAAAATTCTAAAATTCGAGATTTAGCTGTATCCGTCAGCAATAATTTCTCCTAAGCAGACCCCCAAATTTCATCGATCAGTTGAACTCACCCCCCTTTTTCTATCTTGATATAGGTCAAATTGTTTCCCCGATCGAAGGGTAAGATGACACGTGGTGATGGATCCAATATCAATACTTATTAACGACATTAAAGAATAGTTTATGACTGACCAGAATATCAATTCGCGAAATAATCGAAGAAAAACCACTCGACATATCGCGAACATCCGTGAAACCATCGAAGACATTAGGGAAATCGACAATTTTGAAACCCATGCTGATCACGCGCAGTCGTTACTGACTCGACTCAAGTCAAAACAGCGAAAATCTATTATCCAGTCAGCCCTGACCGCCCATCTTCAGGCTGAGGATCTGAAACCTTATCAGGCCGAGCTCATTAAGATGCAGATCCATCTCGAAAAATCCGATCGAAAAGCGATCATCTTGTTCGATGGGCGCGATGCAGCCGGTAAAGGCGGCACTATTCGCCGTGTTACGCGTTATATGAACGAAAAACGCTATCGTATAGTCGCTCTGGGCAAGCCCTCGAATATCCAGCGCACCGAGCTTCATATGAAACGTTATATTGAACAATTCCCACATGCCGGAGAGATGGTGTTATTTGATCGCAGCTGGTACAACCGCGCAATGGTCGAGCAGGTCATGGAGTTTTGTAGTAAGCCTCAATATCGTCAGTTTATGAACCGCGTTAACGACTACGAGAAAAGCTTTATCAGCGATGGGAAAACGCA
>JAAEOZ010000214.1 GCA_024222685.1 Gammaproteobacteria bacterium
TAATACCGTTGGCCTGAACATCTAATGCAGTAGCAGTTCCTATACTTACGGCTGGAGTGGTCCCAAAATCCGCACCGTTAATATTAAAATTCTCTCCAGTGACACTCAGCAGGCCCTGAGTTGAGACTGTTCGGGACTCGGTTGTAGAACCATTAATTTCGACATTTCCGACACTGTTGCTATCACCATCTGCCGCCAAGGTCAGATTGTTGCTGGCAAGGAAGATATCGTTATTGATGTTGACATTATTATTGGCAGAAAGCGTTACATCGAATGCATGAGGGGTTGCGACAGCTCCCAGATCAGCATTTAGTGATAAGTCATTGCCTGCATCCAGAACCATGCTCGAATTTAAAAATAACTGGGTACCTGTAATAGCGACATTCCCTCCGCCTGTAATGCCCCCATTCAAGGTAATATTGCCGCCCGCATCTATGCTGACATTGCCACCGGCACTAATCGTACCCATACTGACGTTACCGGTTGCGGTTCCGCCGGCAACCGTTAAACCACCATTGACAGTAATCGTAAGGTTCGAGAGGCTGATATCACCTGTCGCATTGGCTGAAAATGTATAAAATCCACCAGTTACGCATTCACCATTGCTACAGTTAAGGGCACCACTACTAAGGGTTCCACTAAGGGTATTGAAAGCCACGGTACCGCTTTTAATACTAAGATTACCCCCGCCTGTGGATGCGTTAATTGTGACCGGTGAGGGTGCTGTGAAACTTGAACTGGCAATCAGAGTCACATCAACGCCTGCATTAAGTTGCGTTGCGATACTAGAGACACCAATGGCATTAGCTACCGCTGTTGTGCCAGCAACGATCGACATGGTTGCTGGATCGATAAGCAGTTGACCGCCCGATCCTGGGGTAATATCTCCCGCGAGTTTCAGTCCACTATGCCCCGAAACTTCAACAAATCCCCCCTTACCTGTCTCACTGGTAACATCAATCATCGCCCCGCTCTGATGATCCAGATATTCCTCAGCAATCACCCGAGCAACACCACCAGATCCGTCGCCATCTCCCTGCGCAGCAATAACCGCTCGAGATGACAGCGAAATATCCCGATCCGAATAAACCAGCACACCGCCGCCGTCGACACCACTACCCGACTCGGCAGATGCATCGAGCGTACCGGAATTATTGATATCACCGCCGATTCCAGTCAGAAAAATAGCGCCATCGTGCTCGACTATTGAATTCGCCCGAACCAGGCCGTCGTTATTGACTGCAGTACTGATGAGATCGTTGGCGACCTTCGCGGTCATAATTACTCGGCCGCCATCGGCATAAATCTCACCCGTATTTTCGACGCCCGCGAGTTCGTTAACAGTGGCTTCATCAACCGCGACACTGATCAGGTTATTGCCACTCACATCCATGGTGATTTTGCTACCTGATGCCAGCACGACTTCACCCATCTGCGCCTGGATCACACCATTATTTTGTGTGTAGTCGCCCATCAATACGACATAACCCTGATTACGCGCATTAATCAGACCATCATTTATAACATTACCCAGAGGTGCATCCGGACTCTTGCTAAAACTATAATTACCCGCCATAAAATCCTGGTCATTGATATCCAGCACACTGGCAACCAGGCCCGAGACATCAACCTGTACGCCTGCACCGAAGTAAATACCATTTGGATTAACCAGATAAACCTGTCCATTGGCTGACAGGCTGCCGAGAATCGAAGAAGGGTTGCCACCGATTACCCGGTTTAATGAAATCGAAGCGGTATTGGGCTGAATGTACTGGACGTATTCATCACCGGCAATCGAGAAACTCTGCCAGTTGATAATACTGTGATCGGTGGTTTGCTGAATAAGCGTGGTGTTAGCATCGGGACTGGATATTGCAGACACACCGGCAACTACGTCACCCGACTGCGGTGCAGCGAGTGCAACTGCGGGCATTAGACTGGCAATTGCGGTATAGAGTAATTTCGGTTTAATCGGGTGCCCGTCGGATGACAGGTAATGACGATATCTGAGTGCATTCTGCAGGTGACCATCAGCGCGATCGGCGAATAAAATGCTATTTTCAGTTTTCATCGCTTCGTGCCTCCTCACCTAGATCCGAATTGAGTAATTTAGCCAGGTCCTGGTACCACGGTCGTCACTGCTTTCCAGATCCGAATCGGGTTCCACCACATCAAGCTCCAACGAATGACCGCTTCCAAAATCAAATAATACTCCTACTCCATAACCCGATAGCGATTCCTTCGAATCTTCACCGGCGGCTGGTATTGTTCGTTCTACTGTACCCTTATCGGCAAATAACTTCACTACCATATTAGTACCGCCGCCGAAGTTAAATCGCTTACCAACATCGAAACGAATAGTATTACCCTCA
>JAAEOZ010000215.1 GCA_024222685.1 Gammaproteobacteria bacterium
AATTTTACATGTCGTCGATTGTGCTGATGATTGCCGGGAAGAAAAAATCGAAGCAGTTAACAGGATACTCGGCGAAGTCGGTGCTGCAGATGTTCCTCAACTATTGCTGTATAACAAAATTGACTTGCCCAAATACAGGGCAAGAATTGACAGCGATGAAGATAATCAACCATGGCGGGTATGGTTGTCGGCCCAGACAGGCGAAGGATTTGATGAATTATTGTCTGTATTGAACAGTCGTTTTAGTGAATCCTCCCTGCGCTGCCAGCTGTCATTGCGGGCGCACGAAGGACGGATTCGAGCTATTTGTTTGAAGAAGGTGCTATACAGGGCGAGAGTTACGAAAATGATGGCGATATTACCCTGGATCTATTGATTTCGCCCTCACTTCTTAAAAGGTTGAGTAGAAAATTCACGCTACCTCAGGATAGAGTCACAATGCTGACGGATACGCTTGCAGGAGCTGCATGATAGCCTTTACAATCCGCACTCTTTGAGTGTTTGTCACTCAAACTATTAAACTATCTACAATCGGAGAAGACTTATGCCCTGGAATGAGCCGGGTAAAGACAAAGATCCATGGGGTCAAAGGAATAATGATGGCCCACCAGACCTGGATGAATTGTTTAAAAACTTGAAAAATAAATTTGGTGGCGTATTTGGTGGCGGTAAAGGTGGCGGTAATGGATCTAGTAGCATGCCTTCTGCTCCGGGTAACCTCTCCGGGATTGTTGGCTTTGTCATTATTGCGCTGCTATTTGTCTGGAGTCTAACTGGAATATACATCGTCGACGAAGGCTGGCGTGGCGTGGAAACGCTATTTGGCGCCAAAACGGAAATCACCCAGGCCGGTCCTCACTGGCATTTTCCCTTTCCCATAGAAGATGTGGAATTGATAAATGTATCGGATATTCGTACTGCCAGGAGTAATTCAAAAATGCTCACCAGTGATGAAAATATCGTGGTGATGAGTATAGAGGTCCAGTACAACGTCAAGGATGCTCAGGATTTTGCTTTCAATGTTCGTGACCCGGATCTTACCTTGCAACAGACTGCTGAAACGGCTATTCGAGAAGTTGTCGGTAATAACGATATGGATTTGATTATCACTGAAGGCCGCGCAGTTGTTGGCAGCGAAACTAAATCAATCATGCAGCAGATTCTTGATAACTATGGAACGGGTATTAATGTCGTCAGTGTTAACATGGACGAGGCTCAACCACCTGAGGAAGTACAGGATGCGTTTAACGACGCAATAAAAGCCCGCGAGGATGAGCAGAGAATTGTCAACGAAGCCAATGCCTACCGAAATGGTGTCGTACCGCAGGCTCGAGGTGAAGGCGAAGGCCTGCTTGAGCAGGCAGCAGCTTATAAGACTCGGGTAGTCAAGTCTGCCGAAGGTGAAACCAGTCGCTTTAATCAGTTACTCACGCAATATCAGCTGGCACCCGAAGTAACACGTGAACGCCTTTATATAGATACCATTGAAAGAGTATTATCTCAATCCTCCAAGGTTATGATTGACGTTGAAAAAGGCAACAATCTTATGTTTTTGCCACTGGATCAATTGCTAAATCGTAGACAACAGGCTGATTCAGCCGATCAACGTTTATCTAATACAAATTCAGGTAGCAACAGCATTACCGACGGTTTTACACGAAGCAATAGTCGCTCCAGAAGCCGGGAGATAACCCAATGAATAGTGGAATAAGATTTGGTTTTGTGGTTCTCGCGATTTTCGCTATCGTGATTTCAATGTCGACTTTCATCGTTCACGAGCGCGAGTTGGCAATAAAATTCAAGCTCGGTGAGATTGTAGAATCAGACTATGAGCCGGGTATCTATTTTCAGATACCAATAATTAACAATATCAGGAAGTTCGATAGTCGAGTTTTAACTATGGACACGCCATCCGAGCGTTTCCTCACCGCAGAAAAGAAAAACGTCATTGTTAACTCATTCGTTAAATGGAAAATTTCCGATCCTAAGACATTCTATACTGCTACAGCTGGCGATGAGCGCCAGGCTATTGCGCGTATGGCGTCGATAATAAATAATGAGCTGAAGGGTCAGATCGCATCAAAAACTATGCGTGAAGTTATCTCAGGTGAGCGTGCAACCATCATGCAGAAAGTGACTGACAATGCCGGCGTGAAAGTCAGGGATCTGGGTGTGGAGTTAATCGATGTCAGGGTGAAAAAGGTTGAACTACCGGAAGAGGTTAGTAACACTGTTTACAGACGTATGGCCACTGAACGACAGACTGTTGCCAGAGAGTTTCGCTCGCGGGGCGAGGAAAAGGCCAAGCAGATTCGAGCCAATGCAGATCGCCAGCGTGAGGAAATTCTAGCCGAAGCTTATCGTAAATCAGAGCAAATTCGGGGTGAAGGCGACGCCCAGTCAGCAAAAACCTATGCCGATTCGTTTAACCAGGATAAGGAATTTTACTCATTTTACCGGAGCCTGAAGGCTTATGAAACCAGCTTTGGTAATAACGGGGATATGATTATATTAAGTCCTGATTCCGAGTTTTTTAAATTCTTTAAGGATTCTACGGCAAATTAGTCGTAGCGTTGTTATTTAGTCTTTTTGAAACGGGCGATGCGTCGCCCTTTTTTTTGCGAGAACTTATGTGAACTGGAACGATTTATTCACTGCGTTGGCACTGGTAATGGTAGTCGAAGGAATTATGCCATTTATCAGTCCTCAGAAATATAAGATAACAATGCAGCAGATGCTGTCGATGCCTGATGGAACACTAAGGTCCATAGGGCTTGGCTTGATGCTGGCCGGTGTTATTGCTCTGTTTCTGGTACGTTAGTAAATATGGTAGATATCATGAAAAATCGCTGGTTATTACCAGATGGTGTACAGGAAACCTTGCCTCCCGATGCACAGGCTGTAGAAAGCCTGCGACGCAAAATTCTACAGACCTATCATAGTTGGGGATACGATTTGGTGATGCCGGCGATGATCGAATATATGGATTCATTATTAACCGGCACCGCTCATTCACTGGACTTGAAAACTTTTGCTTTAGTTGATCAGCTCAGTGGAAAACAAATGGGTGTGCGCTCGGATATGACGCCTCAGGCAGCTCGCATCGATGCACATTTGCTGGCTGATTCGAATAGAAAGCAAAGAATTACCCGGCTGTGTTATTGCGGGCACCTATTGCACGCGCAGGGAGAAGGGATTACTTCAAGCCGTACGCCATTGCAGATTGGCGCTGAAATATTTGGTAACGACAGTATTGCTGCGGATGTCGAAGTTGTCAGTTTAATGATAGCGACATTACATGCCAGCGGACTGGACAGTGTGTCGATCGATATCGGGCATGTCGGCATTTTCAGAAGTCTGGTAAAAAACACCAGTCTTAATAGTGAGCAGGAAAATCGATTGTTCGATATGCTGCAACGCAAATCGATTCCAGAACTGCAGGCATATCTGGCAGAATTATCGCTGAGTGATGAGATGCGAGAGCACTTTTGTCAGTTGGCGCTATTAAACGGTGATTTGTCTGTAATCGATGAAGCCCGACGGGTTTACGCTGGATATAGTGATGAGTTATTGAAATCACTCGACCATATCGAGAGCGTCGTGGTCGGTATTCGGAGCAGGTATCCTGATACCTTAATTCACTGCGACCTCTCAGAATTGCGTGGTTATAGTTATCATACCGGACTGGTATTTTCGGCCTTCTTACCTGGACAGGGTAAGGAAATTGCTCGTGGTGGACGCTATGACGATGTTGGTGAGGTGTTTGGTAACGCCAGACCAGCCACCGGATTCAGTGCCGATTTACTGAGTCTATACCAGCTATCGAATCAACCGGGAGAAATTGAAGCCGGTGTTCTGGCGCCTGATATTAATGATCCGGCACTGGAATCAATGATTCAAACTTTACGCGCTCAGAATGTACGCGTCATTGTGGATTTAAGCGCAGGTGTCTGCTCACCCCAGGAACAGAACTGCGACAGAGTTCTAACTCGCAGCAAACAGGCTTGGGTAGTTCAACAGGTATAATCAAACATGGCTAAAACAGTAGTAGTAATCGGCACTCAATGGGGTGACGAAGGCAAAGGCAAGATCGTTGATTTACTCACCGATCAGGCAAAAGCGGTGGTACGTTTTCAGGGTGGTCACAATGCTGGACATACGCTTGTGATTGATGGTAAGAAGACAGTATTGCACCTAATTCCCTCAGGTGTATTGCATGAAGGGGTTCAGTGTCTGATTGGTAATGGTGTAGTACTTTCACCGGAAGCCCTGATTAAGGAAATATACTCTCTGGAGCAAAACGGTATACCCGCACGTGAGCGCATTGTTATCAGCGAATCCTGCCCGTTAATACTGCCTTACCATATCGCACTTGATCAGGCCCGCGAGCTGGCCAGAGGCAGGAAAGCGATCGGAACCACCGGTCGCGGCATTGGTCCCTGCTACGAAGATAAAGTAGCACGGCGAGGGATCAGGCTTGGCGAACTCCTGGATGCCGAAATTTTTGCGAACCGACTTCACGAAGTACTCGACTATCATAATTTTACTCTGGAGCATTATTTCAAGGTAGATCCAGTCGATTATCAACAGGTTTATGATGAAGCACTTAAGCAGGCCGAGGAACTCCGAGGCATGGTCGGCGATATTCCGGGGACTTTGCACAATATGTGCGAACGAGGTGAAAATATTATGTTTGAGGGTGCCCAGGGCGCATTACTGGATATAGATCATGGTACTTATCCTTATGTGACTTCATCAAATACTACAGCCGGTGCTGCTGCTGCCGGCTCGGGCGTCGGCCCGACTGATCTGAGTTATATTCTGGGTATCGTAAAAGCCTATACCACTCGAGTCGGTGCCGGGCCTTTCCCGACTGAACTCGATGACGACTGTGGTCAGCATATGGGTGAGCGGGGCCATGAATTTGGTGCAACGACAGGACGTAAGCGGCGTTGTGGCTGGCTGGATATGGTATCGCTAAAGCGGTCCCTGAAAATCAATTCGGTTACAGGATTATGTATAACCAAGCTGGATGTGCTGGATGGACTGCAGTCATTAAAAATAGCTGTGTCATATAACTTCCATGGTCAGTCTGTCAGCATACCACCCGCGGGTGCCGATAATTTTGAAGCCTGTGAACCGGTTTACATGGAGATGCCGGGCTGGCAGGAATCGACAGTGGGTGTTCGCACATACGAGGAATTACCTGCTGCGGCAAAGTCTTACCTCAGTAAAATCGAAGAGTTATCGGGTGTACCTGTCGATATTATTTCTACGGGCCCGGATCGAGAAGAAACTGTTGTGTTAAAACATCCATTCTCGTAATCCACTAATTTCCGGCATTTCGGAAACCGTATGGAAATACATTTGAATACTTAGTTGATAACATGGTCTATAAATCAGTTATAGAGACAGGAAAAGGCGAAAGGGCTAGCCGCTAAACTGGAAGAGTTTAAATGAACAAAAAAATTATAAGACTGGTGTGCCGCTACTTTGTAGCGGTATTGCCATTGATAGTGATTGCTTCAAACGGCAACGCCGCATTCTGGCAGGCGGATAATTCTGCACAACGTGCGATTGAACCTGAATTTGGCCGTTTATTTAACAGTGAGGAAGACGAGCTTCGCTATTTTCTCAGGCAGGTACCAGATGAAGTGTCAGGACAGAGCCTGATTATTGAGTTGCCAATGCCCGATGGTAGTCTTGCTGCGTACCACATCTTCGAATCCAGTATCATGCAGCCTGGACTTGCAGCCAAATTCCCGCATATACGGAGTTTTGTAGTACGTGGAATCGATCATCCCGGTTCGACGGGAAGGGTGGATATCAGTCAGAAAGGATTTCGAGCTATGGTTTATACGCCTTTTGGTCGCGTATTCATCGATCCTCTTAGTGTTTCGTCGCAGTATGTTTCCAGAACATCAGGTTCAAATGGCTCTCTACACAATCAATTTCAATGTAGTATGAGCGATCTGGATTCCAATCAGATTTTACCGAAAACGTTCAGCCCTGATATAGCGAACCGTATTTCCGGAAGAGTTTTAGGCTATAGACTGGCGGTGTCTGCGACACCTGAATATGTTGCCGAGGTTAGTACCTTGAGCCCTTCACTTAGCGATGCAATGGCTGAAATTAACACGGCAATCAACCGGGTGAATCAAATTTATGAGCGTGATCTCGGAATAAAACTCTTTCTTGTCGCAAATAATGACTTGTTGATTGATGTTAATGGAAACGCTAACTTTGATAATAATAGTAATTTGTTATTGCTGACCCAGAACCAGAACTGGATCGATTCCACGATAAAACCGTCGAGTTATGATATTGGTCATATCTTCAGTACAGGATCTGGTGGTGTGGCTCAACTTCAGTCAGTATGCGGTGCTGGCAAAGCACAGGGCGTGTCAGGCCTGTCGGACCCTACCGGCGATATATTTTATGTCGATTTTGTCGCACACGAAATAGGGCATCAGTTCGGCGCTAACCATAGCTTTAACGGCTCTACACAAAGCTGTAGTGGTCAGCGCTGGGATGCAACCGCATTTGAACCGGGAAGTGGCTCGACAATAATGTCTTATGCCGGTATATGTGGCGGCGAAGACCTGCAAAGCAGCAGTGATGCAACGTTTCATGCGGGAACAATTGCCGAGATTAATACTTTTGTTTCAAATACCGATACCGGGGGAAGCTGTGCGACGACACTGGCTATTTCACCAGCCAATAATGACCCTGCAAGTGCAAATGCTGGTACAGATGAAACAATCCCTGCCAGCACACCGTTCAGGCTTGTTGGTAGTGCTACAGATGCAGATGGAGATGGGCTGTCTTACCAGTGGGATCAACTCGATGCAGGAACTGCTGAAACAACAGTAACAACCTTTGATACTGATCAGGGCACTAATCCTTTATTTCGCAGTTATGTACCTCAGTCTGTCGGCAATCGTCATTTTCCCACTCTCGAAAACCAGCTCGGATTAACCTCTGTTTCAGGTGAAATATTACCTGTCATGGCCAGGGATTTAAATTTTCGTATGACTGTTCGTGACTGTATGAGCGGACAGGCTACCGATGATGTCAGTATTACCGTCGATGCATCCAGCGGGCCGTTTGAGATTACTTCGCATTTGACATCTACAAACTTCCCGGCTACTTCTTCACCAACTATTAACTGGGATGTCGCTAATACAACTAATGGATCAGTAAATTGCCCAAATGTTGATATCGATTTACTGTCTTTTTCGACCGATAAATCGACCTATGCGGTTATTAACCTGGAATCAGGTACACCGAAT
>JAAEOZ010000216.1 GCA_024222685.1 Gammaproteobacteria bacterium
ATCAACGTTTCATACTGTCCTCGCGATCACTTCAATAATCTGGCAGATCGTCGTCCTGTCCAAGTCCTGGAAAGTTTCAAATACAGCGATTAACGAGATTTTTCTCAACGAGTGTTTACGTGATGAAATCGAGAGGCATGAACAGACAAAAGAACGCCTTCAGTACCTCGCAACGCATGATAATTTAACCGGCCTACCAACCCGTCGGTTTTTGATGGACAGGCTGGACTACATGATAAAGCGCTCATTGAGATATGAGAAAATGATAGTCGTCATGTTTGTCGATCTCGATGGCTTTAAGGAGATAAACGATTTATATGGGCATGAAAGCGGAGATTTTGCGCTGATAGAGATATCGAATCGATTGGCCAGTACTATTCGAGACACTGATATTGTAGCCAGACTGGGTGGCGATGAATTCGTACTGGTCTATACCGATATCGATGGAGGAACCGCGGAGGCAGAAAGACTGGCGCAAAGAATACTAAAATTACTCAATAGCCCGATAAATCTTAACAACGAAGAGAGTCGGCAGGTAACCGGGTCTATAGGTATAGCTTTGTATCCGGGTAGCGAAAAAGACAGTAAGGCACTGATAAAGTCGGCTGATGATGCAATGTATTCTGCAAAGGCCAAAGGTAAAAACAGTTATACTTTTGCGGATAACTGATCAGACAAGAACTATGCTATGCCGCTCATTAAAAAACTTCGCCGTATTGCTCTTGAGCAACAGGGATTGCTTCGAGCTGAGCATTTCGGCAGAGGCAAAAAAGCTGTATTACGGGCTATCGAGCATCTCGGTTATGTACAGATAGACACTATCTCAGTAGTCGAAAGAGCGCATCACCATGTGTTGTGGTCGCGAGTGCCGAATTATCAACCCAGATTTCTGCATCAACTGGTAGGTGAGCGGAGTTTGTTCGAATACTGGTTTCATGCTGCAGCGTGGTTACCGATGAGTGATTATCGCTTTGCTCTGTTGCGTATGAAGCAGCTCGATGGTGATCGAAACTGGTTTAAAACCTTCGACAGAAAACTCAATCGTCAGATTCTGGAGCGTATTGCCAAAGAAGGTCCGTTATTAGCTCGTGATTTTGAAGATGATAGAGACGGCAGGAAAGAGTGGTGGGACTGGAAGCCTGCCAAACAGGCGCTTGAGCAATTATTTATGCAGGGAGAGCTGATGGTAACGGCACGCGAGGGTTTTCAGAAAGTCTATGATCTTCCTGAACGGGTACTTCCCGACTGGGTCGAAACGCGCTGCCCAACGTTAGATGAGTTTTCCTGTTATTTAATCGATACAACATTGCGTGCTCATGGGTTTGCTACCCAGAAATCAATTACCTACTTGCGAAAGGGCAGGGCTTTGCGAGACTCGGTAAATCAGCAATTGCAACAGCGACTCGAAAATGGCGACCTGGTATCAGTCAACATTGCTGATAATAATCCTGCCTTTATCAGCCCCGAATTGCTTGAATCCCGAGCCCCCCGCAGCAAGCCACAGGTGAAAATAATTTCTCCATTTGATAACGCGGTAATCCAGCGACAACGTGTTAGAGAGGTATTTAATTTTGACTACCAGATAGAATGCTATGTGCCACAGGTAAAACGTCAGTTCGGATATTTTTGTTTACCGATATTGTACCGGGATCAATTTGTTGGTCGAATGGACTGTAAGGCACATCGCTCCAGAAAGGTGCTAGAGGTGAAGTCTTTATCTGTAGACAGGAAGCTGGACGACGGATTCATTCCGGCCTTGAATGAAGCATTGCGAGATTTTGCTGAATTTAATAGTTGTCTGTATCTGCAGGTTAATACTTCGATCGCTGATGAGTATAAATTTGCTCTGTGTTGAACAGATGAACGTCGTTTCGTCGACGCATTTTGGTACAACAGAGTCGATAAACCTAAGCTCCGAGCTTATCACGCGGCAATTGATGTCGTCGTTGTTCTGTACAACGTCGTTATTGTCTATATCTTGTTTGAACGATGCGCTATTATCGATTCCGGTATAAAGCCACAGATTAACTGTAGGCAGCAATAATTAATCAAATCTGTACCCAACGACTGGAGCAAAAAAAACATGTCCCGATTTTCCGCATGGGCTGTTCTTAAAAACGGTTTTAGCGGCCAGAAAAACTGGGAGCGCCAGTGGCGAGACCCGGAACCGAAAAAAGAATATGACGTAGTCATTGTCGGAGCCGGGTTGCACGGTCTGGCGACAGCTTATTATCTGGCCAAGAATCATGGTATAAAAAATATTGCCGTGCTCGAAAAAGGCTGGCTTGGTGGCGGCAATGCAGGCCGAAACACTACTATTGTACGGTCAAATTATATGATGCCGGGGAACCGGGATTTCTACGAACATTCATTGAAGCTGTGGGAAGAGCTCAGTCATGAGCTTAACTATAATGTGATGTTCAGTCAGCGCTACCATGTTTCTCTGTTCCATAGCCCGGCAGCGCGCGATGCTGCGGCGCGGCGCTACAATACCATGCGGCTTACCGGGTCTGATGGTGAACTCTGGGATTTACCGACGTTGAAGCGCGAAATTCCGCACCTCAATTATAACAGTGCGCGTTTCCCAATCATCGGCGCGGCGGTACAGAAAAGAGCGGGTAATGCAAGGCATGACGCGGTTGCCTGGGCCTATGCCCGCGCGGCCGATATGCAGGGTGTTGATATCATTCAAAATTGTGAAGTCACCGGTGTCAGCCGCGAAGATGGAAAAGTGACTTCACTGGAAACCAGCCGGGGCCGAATCGGCGCAAACAAAGTTGGATTTGCGGTAGCAGGTCATACCTCGCGTCTCTGGCAAATGGCCGGATTGGGTAACCTGCCTATCGAAAGCCATAAGTTACAGGCTTTTGTTTCAGAACCGCTGAAACCATTACTCGATCATGTCGTTGTTTACGGTGTAGGCGGTGCACATTTTTATATCTCACAATCAGACAAGGGCGGCATGGTATTCGGTGGTGACCTCGACTGGTATAAGTCATATGCGCAACGCGGCAATTTACCAGTTGTACAGGATGTTGCGGAATGCGCAACTGCTATCATGCCCTGTCTTGGACGGGTTCGCTTATTGCGTCACTGGGCGGGTGTTATGGATATGTCGATGGATGGTTCTGCATTTATCTGTAAGACACCGCTCGATAATCTCTATCTAAATGGCGGCTGGAATTATGGTGGTTTTAAGGCCAGTCCCGGTTCGGGCTGGTATTTTGCCGATCTGATAGCGAATGATCGTCCAGATCCGGTCATCGAACATTTTGACCTGGGTCGTTTTAAACGCGGCGTAATCATTGATGAACGTGGTGCGGGACCCGATCCCAAATTGCACGGTTAGGGTGAATAGTCATGATTAGAATCAACTGTCCTTTTTGTGGCGAGCGCGATCATACCGAATTCAGTTACGGTGGTGATGCCTCGATTGTTTATCCTGAACTCGATGCCTCGGTCGACGAATGGCATGAGGCGATTTTTATGCGTGAAAATATTCTCGGCATGCAATCGGAAACCTGGCATCACGCTAACGGTTGCCGTATGTGGCTTATTGTTGAGCGCGACACTATGACACACGAAATCAAATCGGTGCGCCCCGCACATGAAGGTAACGCAGCAGTGTTGTCGAAACAATCTGAAGGAGGTGACCAGTGAGCGCTAAAAGGTTACTTCAGGGCGGTCGCGTTAGTCGCGATGAGGTCATTCACTTCAGTTGGGATGGCACCAGTATGCGGGGATACCAGGGTGATTCTCTGGCTTCAGCGTTAATGGCCAATGGTGAAACAGTACTCAGCCGTAGTTTTAAATATCATCGACCACGCGGCATCATGTCAGCCGGCGTCGAAGAGTCAGGTGCAATGCTAACAGTCGGTGAAGGTAAACGACGTGATCCTAATGTTAAAGCAACCATGCAGGAGTTGTATCAGGGCTTGACTGCCAGTGGCCAGAATGCCTGGCCGAATGTACGTTTCGATCTGGGCGCAGTTAATGGTCTTTTCAGTCGATTCTTTTCTGCGGGTTTTTATTACAAAACTTTCATGGGTATTCCACCGATGGAGTGGGGTAGTGGTACCGGCTTATGGATGAAGTATGAAAGTATTATTCGCAAAGCAGCGGGCATGGGCGAGGCTTCGCGAGAGCCCGACCCCGATGTTTATGACCATGCTCATGGATTTTGTGATTTGCTCATTGTTGGTTCCGGGCCGGCTGGATTATCGGCAGCAGCAACTGCGGCCAAAGCAGGCCTCGATGTGTTACTGGTTGAACAGGATCATATGCTCGGTGGGGACTGGTTGAATCAGGCCGATGAGAAATCTGAAAAGAAACGCCTGGATCTAATTAAACAGATAGAGAAAGCGGGCGCCAGAGTCATGACCCGCACAACCGCATTCGGTTTATACGATTCCGGTACAGCAGGTTTACTTGAACGTGTTACCGACCATATGCATCGCCCTGATCGACATTTGCCGCGTCATCGTTTCTGGACAATACGCGCCAAACAGACAATCCTCGCAACCGGTGCTCTGGAGCGACAGGTCGCATTCGGCAATAATGATCGCCCATGCGTAATGAATGTGTCAGCAGGCCGTGCTTATCTGAACCGTTACGCAGTACTTGCCGGTCAGGATATTGTGGTTGCCACTAATAACGATTCTGCCTACGACACCGCGGCCGAACTTGCAAAGGCTGGAGCAGAAGTTAGTTTACTCGATGCAAGAACAGTGGTGCCGGAATCGTTAATGGCGCAAATCGGCGAAAACGGCGTGAACCTGCATACCCGTTCGGCACCTCTAAATGTGCGTGGTTCGCGTGGTGTTAACGGCCTGGATTTTGCGGTGGCCGGCAATTCAGGCTGGAGTGCACATGGTTCAGAGTCGTGCGATCTTGTGCTGGTATCGGGTGGCTGGTCCCCGGTCGTGCATTTGCTATCGCATCGTGGCATCAGGCCGGTATGGAATGCTGAACAGGCCTGTTTTGTTGCGCCTGATTCTATAAGCGAACCGATTTATATGGCAGGTTCTGCGGATGCTATCTGGAATACTGATGATTGCATTACCTCCGGACAGTCAGCAGCAGGCAGAGCGGTTAAGTCGCTGGGCGGATCGCTACGCCAGAAGAAGGCCCCGGTCAGTGGTGGTTGGAAAAACCCGATTCAGCCACTTTATGAAGTTACTGTTTCGGGACACCATTTAAAGAGTTTCGTCGATCCACAACACGATGTTACCACCGATGACGTACGCCTGGCGCATCAGGAAGGCTATGTTTCTGTCGAACACCTGAAGCGTTATACCACGCTCGGCATGGCTACCGATGGTGGTAAAGTCGGCAATATTATCGGTCTGGCATTAATGGCCGACGCCCAGGGCAAGGAAATACCCGAGGTAGGTACTACCACTTTCCGACCACCATATACTCCGGTTTCTATCGGAGCGCTTAAGGGAAGAAATGTTGATGAGCACTTCCGCCCACTAAGGCGTACACCGATGCATGACTGGAATCTTGAACACGGCGCAACCATGACCATGGCGGGCCTCTGGCATCGACCCTGGTATTTTGCACGTAGTGGAGAAGGCATTACCGAAGCATATATACGTGAAACTGAAACCGTGCGCCGTACGGTTGGTTTATGCGATGTGACTTCGTTGGGTAAAATTGCGATTCAGGGGCCGGATGCCACAGAGTTCCTCAATCAAATCTACACTAACCCGTTCGCCAAGTTGCCAATCGGTAAGGCACGTTACGGCATCATGCTACGCGATGACGGTATCGTTATGGACGACGGCACATCCTGGCGCCTGTCAGAAACCGATTACTTTATGACCACAACTACAGCACATGCAGGCAAGGTGATGGTGTGGCTGGAAGAGTTATTACAAACACGCTGGCAGCACTTGCGCGTGCACGTCACTTCGGTATCCGAACAATGGGCCGGTAGCGCGGTTGCGGGACCGAAGTCGCGCGAAGTGCTCGAAGCCTGTGTCGAAGACCCCGCAGTGATGTCGAATGATGCATTCCCTTTCATGGCTGTGATCGAAACCACTTTGAAAGGCGGTATTCCGGTGCGTATTGCACGCATCAGTTTCTCTGGTGAAATGGCTTTTGAGGCTTATGTACCATCGGATTATGCCAATGCGATGATGGATTTACTATGGGCTGCAGCTGAACCACTTGATGGTTGTTTTTACGGCCTTGAGGCACTTGGTGCACTACGTATTGAAAAAGGCCATGTTACCGGAGCTGAACTTGATGGACGCGTTACCATAGACGATGCCGGCCTGGGCAAGATGGCGTCACCGACAAAATCTTTTATCGGTAATGCTATGCGTAATCGTCCGGAATTAATGCGTGAGGATAGACCACGACTGGTTGGTATTAAACCCAAAAACAGTAGTCAGACTTTTAATGCCGGTTCGATTCTATGCGAACAGGGCAAAGTTTCGGGTCTGGGTGAAGGCTGGATATCGGCTGTGACCCATTCACCGGCACTCGGTCACTGGATCGGACTCGGCTTCATTTCGAGTGGTCACGAAGCCTGGGAGGGTAAAACCGTAATCGCTGCGGACCCGGTTCGCAAAGGCAATATAGAGGTAGAGATTATATCGCCTCATATGTATGACCCCAGCGGGGAGAGAATGTATGGTTGATCGAATATCAGCACTGGCGGACCATTACCATCAGGGTAAGTCCGGAATTCTGGGTGAGGATGGGACAGCAGGTGTAATCCTCGAAGATATCAAGGCAATCACTCTGTATCAGGTAACCGCCTGGCCGGACAGTATAGAGGCAGTAGCTGGACAGGTAGCCAGCACAGTCGGTTGTCAACAGGCACCCGGTCCATGTGTGGCGGAGGTAGGAGAGCAGGGCGTCGCATTACGTATCGAGCCGCTAAAATGGTGGCTATATGGTGTTGCTGCTAATGTAATTGATGCCGAGCAGGGTAGCATGCTCGATATTTCGCATTCGCGCACCCAGATACGAATAACCGGTCCTGAAGCCATATCATTTTTAAATCGACATTTATCGCTCGACCTGCGCGAGCAGTCGTTTCCGGTCGGCTCGGTGGCATCTACTGCGACACATCATGTAGGCGTAACACTCTGGTACTCTGACAAGGGTTATGAACTGTTTATTCCGCGAGGGTTTGCGTTGTCGTTGTGGGAAGGACTGGTGGAGTCTGCAACACAGTTTGGGCTTGAGGTGGTGTAGAAACACGATTTATTGCGCCAGCTATTACCGAAGTATGGACTGTCACGGGTTTGATAAATCAAACCCATACGAATTAATGTAATTTAAACTTCGCAATTAACACCGGCAATAACATCAGATTTGCCAGCAGTGCGGTGGTCATCGCCAGGCCGGACAGCAATCCAAAATAAATCGTCGGAATAAAATTCGATAAAACCAGAATCGAAAATCCAAGTACGACAGTGACTGTAGTGTAATAAAGCGCGTGACCGATACTCGAATGGCAACGTTTTATAGCAGCCCAGTAATCGCCGTCGATGGCAAACTCTTCGCGAAATCGGTGTACATAGTGAATCGAGTCATCGACGCCGATACCAATGCTGATCGCGGCGATGGTTATCGTCATGATATCGAGGGGAATACCAATCCAGCCCATTAGTCCCAGTATTAATCCGGCTGCTACCATGTTTGGGATGATGGTAGCAATCGATAGTTTAATCGCCTTAAACAGTATCATGAACATAATCAGAATAGCGATAAAAACGGCGCCGATGGTGAGAATCTGCGACTGGAACAGGCTTTGCAGCAGGTTGTTGTAGAGCACTGCCATGCCCGACAGGTTGAGCTGTTCGGGCGCTATGTCAAGTTCATTAGTCAGGTGCTTTTGTATCTTGTCGAGTAAAGCCTGTCGCTGCAGAGACTTATCTGATTCATAAATACGGATACTGAAACGTAACTGATTGCCGTCCGCAGAGAGATATGGATCTATCAGGGCCTGTTTAACTTCCGGGGGTAAACGTTTATAAACTACTGCCAGTTTGAAGTCAGTATAGGGTTTGCCCTCATTGAGCTCTTCGAGCAATTGCATACCGGTGTGAATAGACAAAACCTTACCGGTTTCCGGCAGACTTTCAAGATAAGCGTGTATCTCGGCCACTTCGAGCAGACCGTCACTATTAAACCAGTAACTCGATGAAGTAATATCCCCGTCGTTGGCAAATTCTTCGTCGTCCTCGTCAGCAAACTCATCTTTTGGTGCATCTATAATGACATCCATAGGCGTTGTGCCGCCGAGTTGGTCGTCGATCAAACTCATGCCCTGGTAAATTTCGGTTTCTTCCTTGTAGTAATCGATAAACCGATTTTCGACAGATAATTGCGGCAACCCGGAGAGGCCGATGCCAGCAAGCACAACAAATAGCAATAGAGTAAGGTTGCTATTGCGATGAATAAAGTTGGCCAGCGAACCGATAACCCCGGTGGTGAATCCGGCACTCGATTCATGATTAAGGCGTCGCATTAAAATCAGTGCTGCAGGAAACAGCGTAAATGCCAGAATAAATGAGATGCTGATACCGATTACCATCATCCAGCCGAAATCGATTACCGGGCGAATACCGCTCACCAGCAGTGACCCGAAAGCAACCATGGTCGTCACCGCTGTGAATATACAGGGCACGAACTTGCTGCGTACGGTTTCGCTGATGAGTTCGAGCTGTGAAGCATCCGCATCGAGTTCTGCTACTTCACGATAGCGAACGATTAAATGAATCACCAGTGACAGTGTAATGATTAACAGCAGCGAGACGAAATTTGAAGACACAACGGTCACTGGCCATTGCATCCAGCCGAGATAACCAACCATCACCATGGCGCTCGCCAGACAGGCGAATAATGGCAACACTACCCACCGTATAGATGAAAATGAAATGGCCAGAATGACGATAATAAATGCGATGACACCAATACCGAATACCTTTAGATCGCCACGAATATAATCGATTGAGTCGGTCACAATCATCGGCACCCCGCCGAGAAACAAGGTGGCATCCGCCCTGTGTTTGTCCATTACCTCGCGAACCTGAGCGATAGTGTAGTCCTGTTTTTCATTCTGCAGTAATGTGAGTTGTTTTATGTCTTCGCTTAAAGCGTTGATACGAGCACGGTTTTCTGTAGATAAGGGTTTTTGTTGAAACAGCGCCTCGCGGTCATTCTTTAGCTTTGCCAGTTCATGGTTCTGCCTGAGATTTACCTGCAGGGCTGTCGTGGCGGC
>JAAEOZ010000217.1 GCA_024222685.1 Gammaproteobacteria bacterium
GCAATTGATTCGGAAGAATGCCCCTCAAGAACCTGCGCAACCACCTGAGTTTCTCGCGGTGTAATACGTGGACTGAAAAGAGCACCAACTGTATTTTCGATTATTGTATGGCTTTCACCCGTTTCAAATGCTGTAGATTCCGTCTCAAATTGACTATATACATCCTGCCAATGATGCTGCGTCAGACTATCAACGATAGGCACGACTCTCTCCAGTAATCTGAATTCGCGGGCCGAAAACTTTGGATTTCCACCGGCCCGCATCAGTGAAATAACAACTGCGACACCGTTTAAAAGATAAATGGTGTAACAGATTTCTTCGGAGAGGCCTGTCTGTATGTAGTATGATCGATAATACTCGCTTTGATAAAAACGGTCCGGTGCAATGTCACGCAGTCGGTAAAGCCCGGTGCCAACCTTGCGGCTGCATGCTTTGAAAAACGGATCCAGCAGATAAGGACCTTTCAGATAATCATCGACAAATACAATGCGTCTAGCAGGTGAAAATGTCTGGTACAGGCAGATCGGCTTCTCGTTCTGATAATAAGCAAACGCGACCGAATAGTCGAAATCAGCAACTGATTTGAGCGTATCGATAAGTTTCTCGGCGAACTTTTCGGTATCGATAGCGTCGATGCACTGGGATAGCAGAGATATCCAGGCAGCATTTCCCGGTTCAATCTTCACTATTTGCATCGGGTTAGCCACCATTATTATTCGTTCTCTTTATAGCACAAATTGAGGAATTTATTATTATTAGTCGATTTCATGGTATATACCATAAATGCGGTAAATTATATACATTTGCTCGATTCACATGGTAGTATTGTCGCCCTGCAAATTACAAGAATCTATTAAAATAGATAAATGACGATGTGCTTGCCGGAGGAATTAATTGTCCAGTCAATCCAGTAATCCAGGTGTGATTGATATTGAGTTTCGCGGAGTCACGAAACGCTTTGACGATGTAGTAGCCGTCGACGATGTTTCCCTTACTGTCGAACACGGGGCTTTCTTCAGTTTCCTGGGTCCTTCCGGATGCGGCAAAACCACTTCATTACGACTAATAGCCGGGTTCGACCAACCCACCCAGGGTGACGTATTCATTGGTGGAAAGTCGGTAGTTGGAGTTCCTTCGCATAAGCGCCCGGTAAATATGGTATTCCAGCAATATGCTCTTTTTCCACACATGAACGCAACTGATAATATTGGCTATGGATTACGTCAGCGAAATCCAAAACCATCTAAAAAGGAAATAGTCAAACGAGTTGACGAAACTCTGGAAATGGTGCGACTTAGCGGATATGGAAAACGCAAAATCTGGGAGTTATCAGGTGGCCAGCAACAACGAGTAGCTCTGGCACGTGCGCTCATCAATCATCCGACCTGCTTATTGCTGGATGAGCCGCTGGCAGCACTGGACCGAAAACTGAGAAGGGAAATGCAAATCGAATTGCAGACACTGCAAAGGGATGTAGGTATTACCTTCATACTGGTCACTCACGATCAGGAAGAGGCGCTATCGATGAGTGATACTATCTGCATTATGCGCGAAGGAAAAATCATCCAGTCCGGCAGCCCGCGCGAACTATACGATGAACCCTTAAACCGATATGTAGCCGATTTTGTCGGTAAAACTAATTTCTTTAATGGCGAGGTGATCGAGTCCAGTGTTTCGGGCGTTTCGGTTAAATTCGAAACAGGCCAGATACTGGTTGGGACCCAGCCAAAGGACGTCTCGCCACTTAACACGAATAGTAAAGCCAGCATTGCTGTGCGGCCAGAAATGATCTCCATTAGCGCCGCAGGTGATGCCGGTAATGCTACAAACATTGCCATACAGGGGCAGGTATTGAACCGGATATTTCTGGGTGAGCACTCCGAGTATCTGATAGCAACCGAAGGTTTTGGTGATGTACTGGTGTTATCTCCAAAGTCGATTGAAAGCAACAGCAGTGGTTTCACTCCGGGTGACCGAGTCACCCTTAGCTGGAAGACCGAAGCTGCTCTCGTACTTGGAGAAACCTGAGGCTGTATTGTAAATCCGTCAATCACAGTCTTTAAATTAATTTAACGGATCGACTTCGAAGAGGGCGAAATGAGTAAGAGCAATGATAACAAACCAATGACCGCGAAGCAGTTTATGAAAGAACTGCACCGCTATAAAAACGGTTCAGTTAGCCGCAGGCATTTTCTTGGCGTCACAGGACTGGGAACAGCAATGGCCGTTCTTGGAACGGCGGCACCATCACTCTGGTCGGGCAACGCGAATGCTTTTGGTGAACTCGGTGACAGACTGGTATTTTCTACCTGGCCGAACTACTGGAACCAGGTCAATCTTGATCAGTTCACCGAATTAACTGGCGTACAGATTCAAATCAACGCCTTTGGTTCGAACGAGGAAATGTTGGCCAAACTACAGGCTGGTGGTACCGGATGGGATGTATTTGTACCGACCAACTACACCATTTCTAATTATGTTGAACTTGATTTAATCCAGCAACTCGACCTGTCGCGCATCCCGAATTATGACGCTGCGGCAAATAACCCGAAATTCGCTGGTCCCGCAACCATCAACAGTAAAGTTTATTGTGTACCGAAGAACTGGGGC
>JAAEOZ010000218.1 GCA_024222685.1 Gammaproteobacteria bacterium
GACATCGCCAGGATATTACCGTTTACAAAACTGCCCTGTTGATGCAGACGATACATTTCTTCGGCCATTTGCGTTGTACCATAGGCGATATCATTACCGGTCTGCGCGATTCCCAGACTTTGCCGTGCACACCATATATCGGGGCTATGGACATGAAAGACAAATTGAATGCGTTCATCCAGTGTATAAACCGCAGCATGGGTTAATGACTCCGAAGAAGGTTTAACCGGCCCGCAGGCATCGACACTATTGTTTGACAAATTAACGCCCGTGACAAGCGAATAGTGTTCTGGCCTGAGCTTGTCGAGATCACCGGTTTGTGTTCCTGATATCAGGAATGAATTTTGATCAATACGCTGTGACAGATTACCGAACCCAAGTCCATCGTATCGAGCCGGATCCTGACCGAGGATCTGTTCGGCTTTGAAAAGCTGATGCCAGCGATCGAGAGAGCTGTAATCATGATCCCATAAAGGTTCATCAATTTGATGATTCAGGCGATACTTGATAACCCCCTCGTCAACCATTTCTTCCTAGCCTTTCTGGAAATAATGACAGAAGCTCCGCTTCGGATGCCCCACATATGCCGCGCTCGGTTATCAGACCAGTCACCAACCGCGCCGGAGTAACATCGAAAGCGGGATTGGCTGCGGGGCTATGCTCTGGCGTTAACCGCACACGGGTTCTTTCCTGGTTAAAATTGCCTTCGATATAAATCACTTCCTCCGCTGCTCGCTGTTCGATAGGAATCTCACCGCCATCATACAGGTCCCAGTCGATAGTCGGTGAAGGCAAGGCAACAAAAAAAGGGACGTCATTATCAAAAGCTGCCAGCGCTTTCAGGTAAGTCCCGATTTTATTAGCGACATCGCCATTGCGCACAGTCCTGTCTGTACCTACGATGACCAGATCAACTTCACCGGTTTGCATCAGATGACCGCCGGCATTATCAACTATGACGGTATGATCAATTCCCTGTTGCCCCAGTTCCCAGGCCGTCAGGCTGGCACCCTGATTTCGCGGACGTGTTTCATCAACCCAGACGTGGACATCAATACCTTTTTGCTGAGCCTGATAAACAGGCGAGGTCGCGGTGCCCCAGTCCAGGGTTGCTAACCAGCCGGCATTACAGTGGGTTAGAACATTTACAGGCCCGGATCTTTTGTTGCTGGCAATGCTTTCGATTAAAGTCAAACCATGCTCACCAATCTGCCGACAAATCTCGACATCCTCTTCGCAAATGGTCTCGGCTTCTAATTTGACAATATCGATGGTGTCGCCATCACAGCAACTCATTTTTGATATAACTCGATCTACTGCCCAGGCCAGATTCACTGCCGTTGGTCGAGCCTTTTTCAACAGTTCACCCACCTTTTGCAGACTATTCAGCTCACTCGCCTCTCCCTGTTTTATTGCCAGGTACATTCCCCAGGCTGCTGTTGCGCCAATTAAAGGCGCACCACGAACATGCATATCACGAATAGCAATAATCGCATCATCCAGGCTACGCAATTGTTCAACGACGAATTCATGTGGCAGGAAACGCTGGTCAATGATTTCCACGCTGCCCGCATCCTGCTGATTGAGCCAGATAGTTCGATATGGTTTGCCATTAACCAACATGACAGAGCCTCTAAAGTAAAGAAACGGCATCATAGCCCATACAGGAAAATCAGACACCCTGGCAAAACTCACCTATTCCTGTAAAAGGAAGATATGGAATCAACTACGCGTTCGATATCGCTACTATCCACATCCAGATGTGTCACCAGACGTATACTGGGAAACCCTGCACTGATTACAATTCCCTGCTCAGCAAGACTGGCCTGCAACTCAGCGGCATGATCATCTGCTAATTCGATAAAAACCATATTGGTTTGCTGCCAAACCTTGAGGTCTTTTATTCTGGCTAAACCTTCAGCGAGTATAGCTGCATTGGCATGATCTTCGGCGAGCCGATCAATATTGTGTTCAAGTGCATAGAGGCCGCAGGCCGCCAGAATACCGGCCTGACGCATACCGCCACCCAGTAATTTTCTGTTTCGACGTGCAATTCGGATAAACTCATTCGATCCAGATAGTAGCGAACCGACCGGTGCACCCAGCCCTTTGGATAAACAAAGCGAAATACTATCAAATGGATCTACCAGTTCCGCAGCGGACTTCTCCAGGGCTATCGAGGCATTCATCAGACGAGCACCATCGAGGTGTAAAGACAATCCACCCTGCCGACCTGCCCTGCATAACATCAGCATATGTTCAGGTACCTGGACTTCACCTGAGACGGTATTTTCCAGGCAAAGTAACCTGGAAATGGGATAATGCGGATCATCCGGCTTAATCGCGGCGCTGATCTGATCTACCGTCAGGCTACCTCTTTCATTAGTTTGCAGCGGGCAAATTGCAATTCCACCGAGTACAGATGCACCATGCGCTTCGGAGACTGAAACATGATACTGCTCCCCGGTAATGACTTCTTCACCACGCCGACAATGTGTCAACATCGCAATCAGGTTACTCTGAGTGCCACTGGATACGAAAACTGCCGCTTCCTTGCCGAGTAGTTTCGCTGCTTTTTCCTCCAGAGCATTTACAGTTTGATCTTCCCCATATACGTCGTCACCAACAGACGCTGCCATCATCGCTTCAAACATCCCACTATCTGGCCGGGTAACCGTATCACTGCGCAAATCGATGTTTGACGAATGCTTAGTTGAGATATCGGCTCGCATTTTGTTATAAGCAGTAGCCATAGGATTGTCCTTGATTTTCACAGTTGGCAACTATCATAACGACGTCATGGTAGATAATAAACCTGACTTTTACTCTATATCAGATCCTGAAATATCCATAGGGAATATTAAATATAGAAACATTTTGAGTCAAAATTCATTCATTACCCAAATGCATAAGCGAATGTTATCAAGAGGATTTATAATGATTACCTGTCAACCATTGAATTTCCAGTAATCGCCATAAGATACTAATTAAATGACTAGTCAAATCAGATTATCAATCGCAGGCATGTCCTGTGCCGGTTGCGTTTCCTCGGTCGAAAAAAGCCTGCTTGCTGTTGAGGGTGTAGACGAGGCAATCGTCAATCTCGGTGAACGCACAGCCAGCGTCTCAGGTGACATCGCTGTGAGCAGCTTGATTGCTGCGGTTAAGCAGGCTGGATTCGAAGCCGCTGAGCTCCGTAGTCTGGCTGATGAATCTGAAAAAGAATCATTGGAGTTACACGAATATCAGCGATTATGGTGGCGTGCAATATCTGCAGGTATTATCGGCATTGGCCTGTTCGCTAGCGGTATGGGCGGTTTTCTACCTGGCATAGAGCAAAGCCCAAACACCTGGAGGGTTATCAGTTTTATATCCCTGCTGGTACTAATACTGGTTGGTGGGCATTTCTTTCGCGGCGCCTGGGCAGCATTAAAATCCGGCCGAGGCAATATGGATACATTGGTTGCGCTCGGCACCGGTACCGCCTGGCTTTATTCGACCTATGTGGTTTTAAGTCCGTCCAGTCTGCCCGAACTGGCCCGGCACGTTTATTTCGAAGCTGCTGTGATCATCATAGCACTGGTATCGCTCGGTTCCGCATTGGAAAGCAGAGCGCGGGGGAAAACCTCCGCGGCGATTAAGCAGCTGATCGGACTGCAAGCTACGTCTGCTAAAGTCATTCGAAACGGCATCGAATTACAGGTCGATGTTGCCGATATTGGGCTTGATGAATCGATTCGCATTCATCCCGGCGAGCGCATCCCGGTCGACGGTGAAGTTTTCGAAGGCACATCTCATGTCGATGAATCAATGCTCAGCGGAGAACCAATGCCGGTTGAAAAAATGACGGGAGATCGTGTCGTTGGTGGTAGTCTCAATACTCAGGGCAGCTTTTTAATGCGCGCAACCGGCATCGGTGAAGAGACCGCACTAGCTCGCATTATCGAAATGGTTCGCCGCGCACAATCGAGCAAGCCACAGATTGGTCGGTTGGTAGACCGTGTTGCTGCCGTGTTTGTGCCAGTCGTCATATTAATAGCCCTGACCAGTATGATGATCTGGTATTTTTTCGGCCCGGAGCCGCAAATTGCCTATGCCATTGTTACCGCAATGACAGTATTAGTCATTGCCTGTCCCTGTGCACTCGGCCTGGCGACGCCAATTTCGATTATGGTCGGTGTTGGTCGTGCGGCCGAGTCGGGCATATTGATTCGTAACGGCGAGGCGCTGCAAAGTGCCAGTCAGCTAACTACCATCGTGGTCGATAAAACCGGTACCATCACCGAGGGTAGACCACGTCTGTCAGCCTGTATTACCAGCGAACAATACGATGAAAAAACCGCACTCGAATTTGCAGGCAGCCTGGAAACCGGTTCGGAGCACCCCTTGGCAACTGCAATATTGAATGCACTCGAAGAACGACATTTACGCGTTAAAACGGTTACCGATTTTAAGGCATTATCGGGCTACGGCGTCGAAGCAATTGTTGATAAGCAAAAACTGCGTCTTGGCAACAATCGATTGATGCTGGAAAATCAGGTAGATATTTCCAAACTGGAAAATCAGGCGGCAACATTAGCAAATAACGGTGCGACTGTGGTTTACCTTTCTGTTGACCAGCAACTGGTGGCTTTACTTGCAATTACCGACCCGGCTCGCGCCGACTCTGCCGAGGCGATCAAACGCCTGCACAAACTCGGCTTGAAGGTAATCATGCTGACCGGAGACAATACCAGTACCGCCCGAGCTATAGCCGACTCGGTTGGTATCGACCAGGTCATCGCCGAAGTATTACCCGAAGACAAGGCCCGAAAAATAATGGAGTTACAGAAAAAGCATGAGACCGTCGCTATGGTCGGCGACGGTATTAATGATGCTCCGGCACTCGCTCAGGCGAATGTCGGCATTGCAATCGGTAGCGGCACTGATGTCGCAATTGAATCGGCCGATATCGCATTGATGCGTAACTCGATAGAAGGTGTTGCCGAAGCGATTGCATTGTCGAAGGCCACTATCAGTAATATCAAACAGAATCTATTCGGTGCATTTATCTATAATATTCTCGGCATCCCGATTGCCGCAGGGGTATTGTTTCCATTCTTCGGTATTCTACTGAGCCCGATAATTGCCGCCTCGGCAATGAGCCTGAGTTCGGTAACAGTGGTTTCTAATGCACTGCGATTACGCCGCATGAAACTTGACGAAGTTTCCTAGCTTCAATTCGAATATACTAGTGTAGTGTCCTACACTAGCAGCAGAGCCTGAATACTGTATCCGATTTGAACGATTACCTGACAACCAGAGAGCTTGCCGAATTATTACGCCTGAAAGAACGCAAGGTTTACGATCTCGCCTCTTCAGGAAAGATACCCTGTTCACGTGCCACCGGAAAACTGCTATTTCCGCGTAAGGCGGTCGAATCATGGATCAAAGATCATGCTTCAGGCAGCGATGGGGTCACAGATACAAAACCTGCCAACGTCCTGCTCGGCAGTCACGACCCACTACTCGAGTGGGCTGTCCGAGAATCTCGTTGCGGGCTGGCGAGCATTCTTGACAGTAGCCTCGATGGAATCAGTCGGTTTCGCAAAAGCGAAGGCATCGCCTGTGGATTACACGTATACAACACTGAGTTAGACGACTGGAATCGCCCGATAATTGAAGCCGAGTTTAGTGGGCAGGCCGTCGTGCTGATAAGCTGGGCAAAACGCCAACGGGGAATTATTGTCAGCCACAAAAAAACCGACCGAATTACAACACTTGATGACCTTTGTGGATGTAAAGTCATACCAAGACAGCAGGAAGCCGGCAGCCAGATGCTGCTCAATGCATTGCTGATAAAACAGGGCATTGAGACCGACGATATTGACTGGTCCTCCGCTGCAAGAAGCGAAGCCGACGCAGTTGTTGCCGTTCGGGAAAACAAGGTCGACGCCACATTTGGACTGGCCACGTTGGCGGCGCAGTATCAACTTGGATTCATACCGGTGATCGAAGAACAGTTCGATATACTCATAAACCGACAGGCCTGGTTCGAGCCGGCCTGGCAAAGGCTGCTCAGCTTTTGTCGAACACCAAAGTTTATGGATCGGGCTGAAGAGCTGGTTGGTTATGACATTAATGAGCAATTAAGTGTTCGGTATAACGGCTAACGTTTTTAGTCGGAGACTAACCAGACGCCAAAATTTTGCTAATAAAATTGTCCACCTGCTCTTCATTTGTTGCCCATGAAGTAACCAGTCGAATAACGGAATAGTCGTCATCTACTTTTTCCCAGATATAAAAATCAAAATCTTCTTTCAAACTATCTATCAGGGTGTTTGGTAATACCGGGAAAATCTGATTGCTTTCAGTTTCAGCGATCAACGAAAATCCCGCTTTGATCACCGCATTTGATATTTTCTGAGCCATGGTATTTGCATAGTGACTAAGCTCGAAAAACAGGTTATCAGAAAACAATTGCACGAACTGAAGCCCGAGCAAACGACCTTTGGCAAGCAGTCCACCTCGTTGTTTTATGTGAAAACTAAAATCACTGGCCAGCTGAGCGTTTGGAATCACGATTGCTTCTCCTAATAAAGCGCCCGCTTTAGTCCCACCTATCCAGAAAACATCAGTAAGCTCTGCGATGTCCTGCAGACCTGGATCGTTTTTGGTGGCGGATAATGCCACACCTAATCTGGCCCCATCCAGCATAAGATACAAGCCATGCTTCCTGCAGGTTTCCGACAAACCCTGTAACTCGGCTTTACAATAAATGGTACCGGTTTCTGTCGCGTTCGATATATACACCAGACGCGGCCGGGCCATATGCGGGTAGTGTGAATTCGCTGCCAATGCGGTTTCGATATCCTGCGAATCCAGTTTACCATTTGTTGAATCGACAGAGATTATTTTATGCCCGACAGCTTCTATGGCACCGGTTTCTCTAAGCACGATATGACCTGTCGATGCAGCTATGACCGCCTCATGCGACCTGAGTGCACTCGACACGATCAGAATATTCGCCAGGGTACCACCGGCAACAAAGTAGACGGCAAGTTCAGGCCTTCCCAATTGTTCGCAAATTAATTTTCTAGCCTGTTGCGAGTATTCATCGTTTCCGTAGGCCGTCTGCTGTATATAATTAGTACTCGACAGAGCCTCTAGAATTTTTGGGTGACAGCCTTCGCTGTAATCGTCTAGAAAACTGTATTTTGTCATTCACAAATCCCTTAGTCATTGCCGATAACAAGCTGTTGCCGACGGCTGATCGAAGCTTCAAGTTTACTGACTACCATCAAAACAACAACGCAGCTGGGTAAAAAAGTTTGATACTTTTTTTTCACCCTGATCTTAATTTCTACTGAAAGGCCTTAGCTATTATTAAAAAACACCTGCGACGATATGTCACTTCTTGCCCTTCCAGTGCCTATATAAACTACTTGCATCTATCATTGTCAGAGAGTCGGAAATTGAGAATTGTAATACCTTGCATGACTAGTGTTGCGCTTTTAGTCATGTCCCCAGTTGGTGTTAAGGCGCAGAGCAATACAGTGGATCAACTAGACACTATTAGTATTACCGCTACCCGGGAAGAAGAGAAAGCAGTGGATATACCTGCCAGTATTGGCGTCATCAATGAGCAGACTATTGAACTGGATAAACCGAATTACCAGAAGGATTTATTTAACTCGATAGCAGGAGTCAGAGTCACTCAAACCGGCTCTACTCTGGGTCATATGACCAGTATTAGAATGCCGCTTAATACCGGGCCGTACTATTTATTCTTACAGGATGGAATTCCGGTTCAGTCCTCGGGATTTTTTAATCACAATGGGCTCGCCTATACCAATTTCAGTTCCGCAGGTTCTGCTGAAGTTTTGAAGGGGGCGGGAACTGCATTATACGGCTCTGACTCTATTGCCGCGACAATCAACGTAATTTCAAATGACCCATCTCTGGCAGAAGGTTTCAGAGTTAAGGCCGATACGGGTAGTGATGGGTTTTATAAACTGGGGTTAGCCGGTGGTAATCAATACGCCGATGACGCCAGTATCGGGGTTGAAATTTCACATAGTGAAAGCGATGGCTGGCGTGACCACACAAATTCGGAACGCAACGAAGCTAATGTGACCCATTTTGTAGCGCTCGATGAAGATAACTCACTGAAGACTATTTTCTCGGTAAATTCAACTAATGCTGAAATGTCCGGTAGTTTAATAGGCCTGGATGAACTTGAGAGCAACCCGGAGTCGGTTGGTGATATTCAATCAGCATTAGATTCAGGGCTGGATATCCGCCGAAAATTCAATTTTGCCCGTATCAGTACGGAATGGACGCATTTCCTTAATGATGAAACCGAATTAAGTACTATCGGATATCTGCGTACCAATCGAAATCGATACGTAGCAACCTGGGAAAGAAATCTGCCACAAAATGACAGTCAGGAAGAAACCCTGGGTTTGATGTTTAAAGCCGATATCGATCAGGGAAGCACTCTGTGGATGCTTGGTACCGATCTTGAGGTAACGCAATCAAACAGAACTTACAAACAACTGTTTGACTATGTCCCCAGTGGTTTTGGTTCATCGGTTCCGACCGGTGATATCTACGACTATGATGTCGACTACCTGGCTATAGCGCCTTATTTAAGAGTAGAGCATGATATTTCAGACAAGCTGCAACTCAGCGCCGGTCTAAGATATGACACCAGTGAGTTTGACTATACGAATAATCTAACAGACGGGCAGTATGCCGGTTCAGGTTACTCTCGTCCCGACAGTAGCAATGATCCATCGTTTCAGCACTTAAGCCCTAAATTAAGTGTTAGCTATCACATCGATGCCAGTCAGAATACCTATGTACGTTTTGCCAATGGTTTTCGAATCCCGCAAGCTAGTCGGCTGTATTCTCTGAAAACCAATAATATTGATTTTGAGCTGGATCCTGAAACCACGGACACGCTCGAAATCGGTTATAAGCTCGCGATTAAGAAGCATCAGTTTGATGCTTCACTGTATTTCATGACCATCGATGACAGCATTGTACGACGCGAAAATAGCGATGGAGACCGGTTTTATATCAACGGTGGTGAAACCACCCACCGGGGCATTGAATTATCATGGCTCAATAGAGTTAACCATCAGTTTTCTACGCGTGTGGCCTATAGCTACTCAATGCATGAATATGTGAATGATGACGTGTATGGCGACAACGAACAGGCATCCGCACCAAATGATATCGCAAACCTCAGGCTAATCTATAAACCCAAATCCATTCAGGGCCTGAGTACCATATTTGAAATCGAACACGTCGGTAAATACTGGCTTGATGATAATAATTCCAGCACTTACGAGGGATATACGATAGCGCATCTGAAAGCGAATTACCGGGTCAGTAAACAGCTACAACTATCCGCAAAAATCAACAATATTGCCGACGAAATCTATGCAGAAAGTGCCAGCTTTAGCTATGGCAGGGAAAAGTATACGCCGGGTGCGCCACGTCAGGTTTTTGCCGGACTTGAATACAGTTTTTAATAGAATTATGCGAATTTCACTTCTGATCTACATCACATTTTTTGCTTTTAGTTCCAGTGCGATAAGTCAATCGCATGACAACCATAAAGGCACCCAGGCAAGCCTGCTGGAAGAATGCCTGGCGCCAACGGCTTTGCCTTCCCCTCATTGTGGCCGGGTACCAACAGCGGTATTCGGAATGAATGGAGATTTATACGTCGTTTTCAGCCAACACGGACATATTTACCTGACGATATCAGCGAATCAGGGTAAAACCTGGGAAGCACCTTCCGTGGTTAACCGGATGCCCGAGATGATATATGACGACGGAGAAAACCGACCAAAACTAGCACTCGGGAAAAACAACGAAGTATATGTCTCATGGACGCATAAAACCCCTGGTCGATATTCGGGCGATGTACGTTTTGCACGATCTCTGGATGGCGGAAAGACCTTTGACACGCCGATGACAATCAACAGCGACCGTAGCATTATCAGCCATCGTTTTGAAGCAATGGCACTGGATCAACAGGGGCGCATAACCCTGGTCTGGATTGATAAAAGGGACCAGGTCAAAGCAAAAAAGAATAATCAAAACTATGCAGGTGCCACACTCTACTATGCTATATCCGATGATTCGGGTGAAAGTTTTCAACCCAATCGCAGGCTGGTGGATCATAGCTGTGAATGCTGCCGAATTGCGCTGGATACCGATAGCTCAGGCAGAGTGGTTGCGCTATGGCGGCATGTTTACCCGGTTAACCTGCGAGATCATGCCATATCCTATGTGGACTCTGAAAGCCATCCGATTGAAGCTATGCCAATGCGTGCATCGGATGACGGTTGGCAAATTGATGGTTGTCCTCATCACGGCCCCGATTTGTCGATCGACAACAAAGACCGGGCACATATGACCTGGTTTACTCGGGGTGAAAAAAATAAGGGCCTGATGTATGGACGATTCGATTTCATAAACAATCAAACCAAATTGCAGAAATCGATCGATGATTCTCCGGCGGCATCCCGACCTCAGATAAAGGTGATCGGCGATAATGTGTACCTGATGTGGAAACGCTTCAATGGTACATCAATGGATTTGCTCATTAGTCACTCCGGTGACGAAGGCCATAGCTGGTCTCAGCCCGAATCGATAGCAACAACTGCTAATGGATCGGATCATCCTGACTGGGTTAATAGTAACCAGCAATTATTCGCAGCCTGGCATACCCAATCCGAAGGTTTGCGCTTGATCCCGGTGTTCAAATGAATAAAGGATTAACTGTCGGTCTGATACTGGCGATGTGGGTCTCCGGCTCCATCGCCAGCCAAAAGCTGAATGCATTTCAAACAAATAGTATTGACGAGATAGTAGCAGAGAGAAATGGTCGGCCGTTTATTATGGTTTTATGGTCGATTCATTGCCCTCCCTGTTTGAAAGAACTGGCCTATTTACAGCAATACCGCAATAAGTTTTCCAAAACCAGCCTGGTTTTAGTAGCAACTGATGATCAGCAGTATTCCGATACGGTGCAACAAGTTTTAAACGATAATCACCTGGATCGGATGGACAACTGGATCTTTGCCGGGTCAATGCCCGAGCGATTACGCTTCGTCATCGATCCTGCCTGGTACGGTGAACTGCCCCGCAGTTACTTTTACGATGCCGCTCACCGGCGCAGGTCTCATAGTGGGGTGCTGACTGAGGCGGTGCTGGAGCGGTGGTTAAATAAGTAATGGTCTTTCTTAAAACATATCTCGATCTAATGGTATTTGGCACACTGGGTTTCATGAGCTTTTTATCGGTATGGCTCGCAATAGAACGAATGCATTATTATCGTCGAGTGAAGCTTATTGAGTATGATCATGCAAACGAGCTAAACGTCCTTCTCACACGTAACCTGACCGTGATTTACTCAATTGGCGCCAATGCTCCCTATGTTGGCCTGCTTGGAACCGTGCTGGGAATTTTAATCACCTTTTATGATCTCGGTCAGGGTGGTGATATCGACCCGGCAACAATCATGCTTGGTCTGGCACTGGCACTAAAAGCAACGGCTGCCGGTTTGTTTGTCGCCATACCGGCCATTCTTGCATACAACGCTTTATTGAGAAAAGTGGACGTCTTAACCGCGATGTGGGACAAACAGCAATCGCAAAAATTGCTTTGATGAAGCGTTTCGATCAAATCAATGTTATTCCGTTTATCGACATCATGCTGGTATTACTGGCGATCGTTTTAACCACCGCCACATTCATCAGCCAGGGACGACTGGATATCAGTTTACCGAAAGCTTCGAGTAAACAATCTCTTGCGAAGAGCCATCAAACGGTTCGCCTGGCAATTGACAGGGAGAAAACAATTTTTTATCAGGAGATCCCGGTCACTCTACAAATGCTTGAAAATCGGGTTTCACAGCTCGATAAAAATACAGGAATCGTCTTTAGTGTCGACCAAACGGTCCCATTTCAGCAGTTTGTCCATGTAATTGACCTGCTCAAACAGCAACGGATTGAGCGACTTTCTATAGTCACGAAAAAAACAAAATGAAATGCAGGAGCAGCCACCTTTCGGGATTGATAACATCAATTCTTGTGCATGCATCGATAGCAATTGCGTTTGTGTTAATGACAAAAGGGATTAATCAATCCGAAGAGACTGAAATCCCTGTTACTCTCGCTATTTTTGAGCTCGAGCCCGAGCCTGAACCTGAACCTGAACCTGAACCTGAACCCGAGCCTGAACCTGAACCCGAGCCTGAACCTGAACCTGAACCTGAGCCTGAGCCTGAGCCTGAGCCTGAGCCTGAGCCTGAGCCTGAGCCTGAGCCTGAGCCAGTTCGAGTATTAAAACCGGTTACTGTCAGAACCACTATGAAACAGACAATTGTTGATCA
>JAAEOZ010000219.1 GCA_024222685.1 Gammaproteobacteria bacterium
AAATCGTATAGCCCTGGTCTGGGTTTATCTTTTATTTCTTTGGCTGCCAGGTAGATAAGTTGTTGATGTGTTCCTCGAGCATTACCCGAATAACAGGCCTTCTTCAGCTGGCGAATGCTAAAGGGTATGGCCTTATCATTTACGTCGAACAGTCCGTGGTATCCGATAATACCTGCAACAATTATAAGTATTGTGATGATACATAAGACGATTATCATTTCAGCTTGTGAAAGAATGGGTTTTGTCTGTTGTGAAATCTGAGATCCGGCATCGCTCTCAGCTAAAGTTATCGTCAGTTTTTTTCCAGGCAGGACAATTCGCCTTTCCATCGCCGCTGTAATATCCCACCAGTGAATTTCAGTATCTAAAATTTCTACCAGGCCGGGCTCAGTAAAAACAATAACATGCGTTTGCTCAAGCTCGCCAATAATACCGCTATAGTCAAATGAGTCTATGCGTTGCGGCTGGTCGGCATATATCTCGAAGCTTGGATTATTTTGCGAAATCAGGTTTTCGGGTAAATTCGCTGCGCCTATTCCATTCGCGCGTATGGTTACCTTGCGGCTGATCGAATCTCCGCTGAACAGGGTTCCCTGTTTTTGAAACCATTGCTGTGAAACTTCAAAAGCGGTGGCTGGAAGCCAGAACTCTGCGGTTGTATTGTCTATAGCCGGGAGGATATTCAGGTTGATAGCAGAGCTATAGCGAATGATTCTGCGCTTCATGTCGGATTCGAGTTCACCGCGAAACTCCATGGCGGGAATCTGCAGGTCGCCCGGCTCGCGAGCAAACAGAACAAGTTTACGTTCGAGCACGGTGAAATTCTCTGTGTCGATGACCTCTGTATATCGTCGATCAGTGCCGAGTGGATAAATATCAAAGTTATCGAGCTTCAGATCATAAATAGTCCCGCGTCGTAATGCTCGATTGTGAAACAGCCTGATCGTTAATATGATTTGCTGGTCGACAAAGGCGGTGGATTGATCAGCGCTTACCTCGAGGAAAATATTTCCTCTGGGCCCGGTATATTGATTCTGACTATCGAACTGTAATATGATTTCGGGAGTCTGTTGACCTCTTACAGTCAATGGCGCTATACGTAGTCGGCCGGTTTTACGTGGATATAATTCAACTTCCCAGCGCATAATGTTAACAACGCTGTTAGCCGTTTGTTCTCGCCGTAGGGCTGGTTTTACCTGGAGAACTTCGAAGTCGGAAAGTAACGGCGTCGTGTCTAGTGGGAACAATGACGGTACCTCATTCTCGAATTCTACAATTAATACCGCAATATCACCTTCGACAAGCTCTGTCGATTGCAGGTAAGCTGTCTGAGCCTGGATATGAGCTGGCAACAGGGCAATGAGTATGCAAAGGTTAACGAAAAATCGGGGTATGCTCATGCTAGCGCTGCTGTCGTTTGTTACGCAGGTGGTCGCGTAAAAATTTGCGCTTGAAAAGTTCGGACGGATCGGTATAGAGATTTTCAGTCCAGAGTTTAACTGCTTCGGGGTCTAACCTAATATCTTCCTGCTGAATCTGTCTTAAAAACTGCTCGAGCTGAATCTCGGCTTCACTGACGTTTTCCTCCTCTACCAGATCGCCCTGGCTTAAGGACGGGCTGGCTCCGATGCCGGTCTGTTCGCTTTGATCACGGAAGTCGGTAATTTCATTAACCTGCCCCTGTCGCGACTGCCCACTGAATTCCTCCTGTTGGTCTTCAGGTACAGCAGAGCCGTCACTTTCACCCGAAGACTCAGAATCAGCTTCGGGGTTTTTATCCAGAAAACGCTTAATCAGGTCATGGTTGAACTGGGCCCTGGCGAAAGCCGGTTCGAGCTTCAAGGCCTGCTGATAAGCGATTAATGCCTGACTCAACTGTCCAAGCTGGGCCAGTGTATTGCCCCGATTGTATAGAGAGTCGACGGTATTCTGTAACGAGAAGACTTTATCGGCCCCGGCAAAATTTTGTTGTCTGTAATAAGCTCGTCCAATCAGCGACGGTTTGTTTGATAGTTCTTCAACAAGCTCATAATCTCCCTGCTGGTAAGCCTGGAATGCGCGCTGTTCATCATTCAACCAGAATTCATTCCAGTCCATCGCGTAAAGCTTCTGATCGGCGGGAGCGAATATCGTGATCAGTAGCAACCAGATGGTGTTTTTACGAAACAATAACAACGACAATGGCAATATTAACCAGACCAGCCAGTATCCTGCATTTTCTGGCAGGCGCAGTGATTCCGACTCGTTGTCAAAAGTTTTCAGATCTTTGCTGCTGTTGGATGCGTCGACCAGGCTTTCAATCTCAATAGCAGAATGAGTCAGGTGCAGGAATTTACCATTACCGAGGCGACTGATGTTTTTCAATTGTTGCAGATTGGGCTTTGCCAGAATGTATTCGCCATTACTATTTCGCTTTAAACTTCCATCGTCTGATTTCAGTGGCCCACCCTGTAAACTGCCGACAGCGATAATCGAAAGATTATTGCCGGCGAGTCTGGATTCTTCAGCCTGATGTTTTGCCAGGCTGGCACGGCTAATGCCGTCGGTGATAACGATAATCTGTCCGCTTCGGGTAATCGAAGCCGTTAGTAGCCGATTCGCTTTTTTCAGAGCCAGATCAAGTCGATTTCCTTCCAGTGGCATGGTTTGCGGACTCAGTGCTTTGATGAATTCGAGCAGGGTGGTGGCGTCGCGGGTGAGCGGGGAAACGGTAAAGGCACTAGCG
>JAAEOZ010000220.1 GCA_024222685.1 Gammaproteobacteria bacterium
AACCATTCTGCCCATATCGACCCAGAATATCTTTCTCTTTATCCACACTAGAAAAAACATATTTTACAATCGCGGCAAATACCTTGTATGCAACCTGGTCTCCATCCTGCTCCCGTAATTTTGAAAGCCCGTCTACTTCGATAATTAATATCGATAACGGATCACCTTCAACTGCAGCACTGCGATACTTGTCTATTGCGATCTTGTCTGCATTTTCACGACTGAGTAAGGTAATGGTTTTCTTACTGGTTTCCTCTTCGGCCTTTATTCTCTTAATCAGATCTGTCGGCGCGACCATTTCATCGACTCCTGTCGCATCTTCGGAGTCAGGTGGATTAGAGTTATCTGTTATATGAAAATCTGTAGTCATAGAAGACGCCATTTTCTCAGCTATGGTTTTGACATTCTTTACAGAAGCAGGAGTTGCAGTCTTTTCCGCTTGCCTGGATACCCGCACAACCGGATCTGGAATAGAGCTATCAAGTACCATGGCAGAATTCTTGGCTGTGCGTTTATAAATTAACATTGCCTGAGTTGCGATACTCATACTTGCGATCATATCGAGGTCATCAAATGCCTCGTCGGAACGCCGCAAGCTGATAACGCCCTTTAATTTCGAGTCGTTAAAAACTGGTATATCCAGCCGATACGATGTGAATCTCTTGCGCTCGATTCCCATGAAGCCCCTGACAACTTCGTGCTCAGCACTGATTGTCGACTGTCGAGTTTGAGTTAGTTTATTGAGCAAATCCTGAGACCAGATAGTCTTGTCA
>JAAEOZ010000221.1 GCA_024222685.1 Gammaproteobacteria bacterium
GCTGGATGTTTTTTCGGCAGATCGTGTTTTTATTATCAGTTCACTCGATGCCGCTTCTTCTGAGCCGGAAGCATCATATGAAGCATTAAGCACTGGCCATACCAGCATCAGGGGCAAAGAATCGGCCTTTATAAATGAAATGGAACAGGGCCTGTTAGACCAGGCTGAAATCAGTGAATTCCCTCTCGTTACCTCCTCCCCGGACAGCAGCTTAGGCAGTTTTCAGGTTTACAATCAGATGATGAAATCGCTGCATTTACGCGATGATCAAACCTGGTTACTGGTCATCCAGCAATGCACCAGCGCGCGCCCCTGGTCTGGGCTTGCGCAGGAGATTTTCTATCGCATCAGTACCCGACTGGGCAACCTGCTGTCTCGTTACCTACTGATGGAAAGCCTGCGTCGTAGCGAATACCTGCTCCGTCATGCACAACGAATCGGGCACCTGGGCAACTGGAGCCTGAACCTGAAAACTAATGAACTCTCCTGGTCTGATGAAATATATCGGATATACGGCTACGAACCAGGCAACATCAAGCCAACTCGCGATGAGTTTTTTAAAGTGGAATTTGAAGAAGATAATGCCCGGCTTGAACAATTTGAACAATCCCTGCTGAAATCGGATGGCAATTTTAGCATTGAGCACCGTATACGCTTACCCAATGACGAAATCCGCTGGGTACACGAACAGGGCGTCGGCTGGTTTGATGACCTGGGCAAACTAGTCGAAGTCAATGGTACGGTACAGGACATCACTGACCGCATAAGACAAAAAGAACAGGAAGTTCATGACCAGAAAATGGATGCGGTTGGCCAGTTGACCAGTGGCATTGCACACGACTTTGGCAACCTGATGAAAATCGCCAAAGGCAATCTGGAGCTGCTGGATGAATCCTTTGTCGAGCAATATGGCATCGACAGCGAAAGCATGGATATTCTCGATGATGCCCGCTCCGCAATACACGATAGTGTTGAATTGACAAAACAACTACTGGCGTCGTCTCGTAGAAAATCTATTGCGCCGGAATACCTGAATATACGGGATACCATATTCAACTTCAGCAAGCTGTTCAAAAATACGCTTGGTGACAAAATCGAATTATCCATACATATAGAAAACGACCTGCCGGACATACTGGTTGATTCCGCTCAATTCGAAAGCTCGTTATTGAACGTCGTCATCAATGCTCGCGATGCGATGCCTGATGGCGGAATTTTGTCTATCGATGCTGAAGTCATAAATTGTCCGTATGGCCTGCCAAACCACAGCGATGAACCTGGCAGTACCGACAGGTATGTACACCTATATATAGAGGACTCCGGCACGGGCATGAACAGCGAGGTACTCAGGCATGCGAC
>JAAEOZ010000222.1 GCA_024222685.1 Gammaproteobacteria bacterium
GATGCCGGTTTACTACCATGCGGGGACGAGCAGGATGATTATTTCCAAACCTGGACGGAAAAGGTTAATATGCCTGAGCGTGATACTGTCACTATTAAGAACGTAATAGGAGTTATACCTGGTAAGAATCCTCAATTTGAAGGACAGAGTGTGGTTATTGGGGCACACTATGATTCACATGGACTGGGTTGGCCTGATTGCCTTGCAGACAACGAAGGAAAGATTCACCCCGGCGCCGATGATAATGCCAGCGGGATATCTGTTTTATTAGAATTCGCTCGTCTGGTTGGCAAAAAATGGCAACCGGAACGTACTATTGTCTTTGTTGCTTTCAGTGCTGAAGAAGCTGGCAAGCTAGGCTCGCTGTATTACGTCAGAAATGCAAAGAAATATCCAATCTCTAAAACTATAGCGATGGTAAATTTAGATACGGTAGGTCAGTTAGGTAAGGACGCGCTGACCATATTCGGTAATTACTCCGCGCGCGAATGGGTACATATCTTTCGTGGCGCCGGATACGTAACCGGAGTTCCAATTAAACAATCAACTTTAGATACTGGCAATGGAGACGAAAAGAGCTTTCTGGTTGCGGGTGTTCCC
>JAAEOZ010000223.1 GCA_024222685.1 Gammaproteobacteria bacterium
CTAACAAAAACCTGATTCCAGTTTGTAGTCGAGGTGATTTTCATCAGGACTGCCAGCGTGACAATTGATGCAACCGTTACCGTCAGCCCGGTCATGCCTTTTATAAAAAACGAATAGGAAAATAAAATCAGATATATCAGTTGTCCACCTGCTGCTATCTTCCACGGAAATTTCGATCCCAGTGCCCTTGATAAATAACTGACCACCATAGATACCGATACAATTGATGCGATAACAAATGCCAGATGCACATTGATGAGGTCAATGGTATAAGCAAACAATAGATGAAAAGCAAAGAATCCGGCGTTTACGAAAAGGTAATGCATGGGATGAATATCAATTTTCCTGGCCACACAAATTGCTGTTATCAATACAAAAAAGAACAACAGGCAAACCGGTGCGAAAAAACTCATACGTGCAGCCAGTGGCCCGGGATTCAGCTTTTGTGGCAGTAGAATACCGATATCCTGGCTGGTAATTAATTCGTTCGCCTTCCAGACGATTTCCAGTCCATTTTCAGTTTGCCCTGTTTGCATTGGGGAAAGACTACCCTCGATAAAATCAACCGCTTCAAAATTGGTATTCAACACCATTTCAAGATCACTGACTTTAGCCTGACCGGTATCAAGTTTGTATAACCAGCTTGCTACGCCTCGTGTTTGATAGCGAATCACAATGGTTTCACTGTCCTGTGGCTGTAGTGGAATTATTCGCTGAAAACCGTACCCAGTCGAAGCAGTAAAGCTTTCCACCTTTTCACCGATTTTAAGCGCTACATTTTCATAGGTCGCGCTCCTGGAGGGGAGTAGAAAACTAAACCTGATATCCTGTGCGATGCGCGCTTCGTTTGTCACCTTATATCTCGCGGTAAAATCGACCGTATAAGTGGGATACCAGACCAGGCCTTTACGTCGCTGTTCCAGTTTTAGATCAACCTGTATATGATTTTGACTGGGAAAGATATCGCGCTTTCGATCCGTACCCGGCACCTTAACCGATAGTTTCGGTGCGTATTGAATTATCGGAGCACCCCATAGAGACTGCACTGAAGCTGACAGCAATGAAGAAGTGTCGTGCGAACGGACCCAATTGACCTGGCCCAGTACAAACCAGCCCGATGCACCCAGTATAAATATTAAAACAATTACCAGAATACGTTTTATAGTCATGATATTACTCCTTTAGGGATTAACGGGTTCCTGATAAATAACCGAAGCAGGAATTGCCCGACCGCGATAAAAGGGCTTTGAAAAATAGTGCGGCTGCCCGCTGAAGCTTTTGAATACTGGCAAACCCTTACCACTGGCAGGTTGCAGGTCACTATCCATGGCAAGCATATGCATACGCTCCGGCAGTCCAACAATCAAATTAATTTTCCTTGCAGTCAGATCTGTAGCTGGAATCGTAAAATCCAGCCGACCTTCCAGGCCGAGTTTCTGATTACGGGTCAGGTAGGCCAGTACAACTTTCGATTCCACCTTCGGGTCAAGTGGAATCACCCACTTCCCATCTGCCGACAGATAGAGCGAACGCGTTTTTTCATTCACACGTAACGACCAGACTTCTGCATCCTCTATGGGATTCAGCTCGAGTTGATTACTATCATTGGCAGGGAGTAAAAGATGCATTGCCGATAACACAGTGCCATCCTCTGCGAAGCTGGTAAAAAATGACACCGATTGCAGCACGGCGTCCGGCGTATCAACCTCGGAGAGCAATTTGTGCTCGCTTACAGTGCCTTCTGCCAGATGGTTCGCATGCTCGAAATCGACACTGAGTACACGCCGAGGCGAGAAATAGTAGCTTTGACCTACTTTGTGCAAGGAATCAGATTCGATAATTCTCAGGCTTTCGGATGTTTGTATCTTAAGTTCATTACGTACCGCTTGCGGCACATTAATAATCAGTCTTGGTTTGACCTGAAAATCGGTAACTGGAATAGAAACCACAAAGCGGATCGAAAAAGAGCCGGGATCAAATGTATAGAGTGCATAGCCACCATCATTCGCCAGCAAAGTTGCATTTGTTGCTTCGAGCAAATCGGTAACCGCAATATTCTGGCCGAATAAGTGAACCGGTTCCGGATCGCCGACAAGTACACTGCCGCTGATTGAAACCGAGCCTGTTACCTGTGAACCCAGAACATTGAAATCGTAGCGAATATCTTCCAGAGTAACTATTGGGTCAGGTTCAGCTACTTTTTCAGCTATTAAATCCTGAGTGATCTGATCTTTATAGATTTCATCGAATTCCTGCCAGGGCACTGTGACGGTCGATTCGGTGGCTAAAGACCAGCAACTGAATACCAGTCCCACTATCAATAAAAACAGTTTCATACTGCTCTCCGGCTATGAGATTGAACTTACTCTAACCGATCAATATGAAGGATTGACGAAGCCTGTGTGAAATTTGCGTGAAGAAATTAGACAGGTAGAGTAAGAGTAGCCCGGGTTCTATTATTGTACCGATCAAGACTGATCGAGCCGTCATGCAACTCAGCCACCTCTTTGACAAAATTAAGACCTAAGCCGGTGCTCTTCTGATCATTATCAGGTCTCGGCAAAGAGTAAAATCGTTCAAATATCCTGTCATTCGCGTAATCAGGAATACCGGGGCCATGATCCCAAACCAAAAGTTCAACGGACTGGTCTCTACCCTGTGCTGAAATTTCTATTTCACCATTTAGGGGAGAGAAATCTATTGCATTCTGTAACAGGTTGGCAAGCGCCTGGCGGATTAAAAACTTTTCACCCCGAACCCGTAGGTTATCTACACACTGTATATTTACGGTAAGATTCTTGCCAAGCGCCTCAACATGAAAACCTTCGACGATTTCAGCTATCAATGGTTTGAGTTCTATAGTTTCGACATTCTCAAGCGACCTTCTTTTTTCGAGACTGGCAAGTACTAACATTCTTTCAACAATGTCTGCCAGGCGTCGGGTTTCTGACTGAATGTTTTGACAGAAACGCACTCGTTGTTCATCGGGCAGATCTTCTGTAAGCAATTCGGCCGCAGCTCGCAAGGCACTGAGAGGGCTTTTTAGTTCATGAGTCAGGCTTTGCACATATTGTTCCGAATATTCCCTGCCTTCCAGTGCTTCGCGCATCGACTGCACTGCACGACCGACCTCACCGATTTCATTATTACCCAGCTCTGGCGCATCTATCCTTTCACCCCGGCTGACCCCGTTGGCGAACTCTGTCAGCTTCTGCAGTGGTCGACTAACCCATCGATAGACAACAAAGCCTAAAATCAACATCGACAAAAGAATGTTAAGTGCAACGACTATCTGGTTATTACGGGCCTGGCTGAGAAACCGTCGGATGTTATACTTCGGTTTACCGACACTGACTACACCTACTATTCGATCACCCTCCAGTATCGGTGCAGCAATAAAAGCGATAGTATCAGCATCATCACCCGTTTTTCCGGATTCCGCTATAGTCGAAGACCTGGCCCCGTAATCACCATTTAGAGTTCTGGCAACGTCGTTCCAGCTGGAATAATCCTTTCCGATATTGCCCGCATCAAGCGAGTCAAAAACAACAATTCCTTTTTCATCTGTGACATAGACCTGCATATCAATATTTATCTTTTCGAGTTCGAAAATCTGTGCAGAAAAGCGTCGTTGGTAACTACGATCAAACAGGGTTTTCAGTCGCTGTTGATCGATTTCCCCGCTAATCAACCGCCTGCCAATGAGCTCGGCGAGAATATTGGCGATATCGACCAGTGGTTCCTCCACTGCCTCGTTATATCGATACTTCAGATCAACCGATAACCAGCGTGTAAAAGCAAACATCCCTGTGCCGAGAATGACGATAAAAACGATAAAGATACGGCTGCGAATTTTCACTTCTGCGAACTAAAAAAATATCCGACACCTCGTTTTGTTTTTATCGAGTCGGACTGATTATCAATCTTACGGAGCTTGAAACGTATGTTTTTAACATGTGCATCGACGGTTCGATCGAGCCGATGTTCCGGTTCATCCCAGACGTGAGACAACAATTGTTCTCTGGAAAACACCTGCCCAGGATGCTTTAACAGCAGCGCCAGTATTCCAAACTCATGGCGGGTTAAATCCAGGTTTTTGCCATGATAGGTAACTGTCCAGGCCCGTGTATCAATCAAAAATGGACCAACTTCAGGCCCACAACTGTCAACTGACACCGAGCCTGTCTGTAGAGACCTGCGTAATACAGCTCGAACCCGGGCAGTCAATTCTCGGGGACTGAAAGGTTTGACTACGTAATCGTCGGCGCCCATTTCGAGGCCGCTTACCCTGTCAATTTCAACATTTCGCGCTGTTAGAAAAATCACCGGCACTGAGGAAAGTGCCCGCAGTTTACGAAAAACATCAAAGCCATTCATATCGGGCAGACCGATATCCAGAATAACCAGATTAGCGCCACTCGACTGGATTAATTCAAGCCCTTCATGCGCTGTATTTCGCCATTCAACTGTAAAACCCTCTGACTCCAGCGCGTAGGTTACGGTATCTGCTATCGCAGGTTCGTCTTCGATAAGAATGATTATTGATTTGTCGATGTCAGATTTCCGCGACAGCCTCACCAAGCACCGACATATCAGGTGTTACACCGAGACCGGGTTTAGCATTGACAAACATCATACCGTCAGCGATTGTCGGCGCGGAATCGGTTTCTATGATCACTACCGTGCTGTCAAAAGCCGCGAAAGACTGGTTCGACCAGCTATAGGCACCTTCCTTCATTGGCAGGTCTACCTGATAGATTTTTATGTTTGTAATTTTCACCGACTTTTTCTAAGAGCAGATTAGGACTTAATAGTAAATCAATCATCGTTTAGAAAATACCTATTGTGACTTAAACGCCTTTTTTTGATCTAGTGTAGTGTGATCATCAACCAGTTACCTTCGATTTCGGTTGGACCAGGCATGGCCTCGGCCATGATTTCAGCAACAAAAACGACCAACTTTACGATAGCACAACAAATCTTGATATAATATTTGACGTAAAACACACAAGGAGGAAATCATGAAATACGCTATTGCCCTATTTTTTGCTTTATCTTTGAGTTTTAACCTGTCACTCGCACAGGATACCAAACGCAACATTACCAATGTCAAAGGCGATATAGACGATGCACTAACTTATCTGCAGGATTTACGGACTGCAGTTTTGACAGGTTTAAAAACCGGAAAATCGGTTGAGCAATTAACCGATAGTATCACTCTGGAAAAGTATAAAGACTGGGCTAATTACGACAATTGGCGGGCTTTAAATGTACAGGGTATGGCGAGACACTTAAAAGCTATCGGTGCTGTTAACTAGAAGGCTGTATTTAATCCTGATGAATGCTCCTGAATACCTCAATACGGTGTAGCATGAGTATAATCCACTCGACAACCTCAAACAAAAACCAAACAAATGTCTCAACAGAAAAAAATCTACCAAC
>JAAEOZ010000224.1 GCA_024222685.1 Gammaproteobacteria bacterium
ATTATGAGGGACCGGATTTGGACGGAACGGAAGCTAACCACAAACCGGACCGTATTGAAGGAATCGCCGAACCTAATTTTGCTGAAACCGATGTCAGCGAATCGGATATGCTTGGTCTGACATCTTTCAGGTACATTTTTAAATGGGGTATCAACGATTTCGGTGTTGGTGCCGATCAGATGGTATTTGAAAGACATAATCGACCCAACGATGAAGGGTCATTTTTTGACGAGTCGCAGGAAACTCCAATCAATTTTGTAGAACAGTTTGCCTCCGGATTATTCCCGTTGCATAAAGGCCTTACCGAGCGTATTTCCATGTCTGAACTGCACTCCTATGAAGTTCTTGCTGGTTTGAATTCTCCGGAGCATAGTGCACCGGCGCTGTTCCGTTTAAAAGAGGTGGTCCAGCTTATCTACGAAACGGATTACCGCTTTGCCCAACCGCCGCTCATGCCCGAGCTAACAGCAGATCCGGCTGACGGAAAGGTTTACCTGAGCTGGGATAATACTTCGGACCAGTTAACCCGCGACAGCTTTGCCAAAAATATCAATGACTTTGAAGGCTATAAACTTTTTCGTTCAAGCGATCCTTACATGGCCGATCCTATGATCATCACCGACGGTTATGGCAGCCCGACCCTGCGCAAACCGATTTATCAATGCGATCTGATCGATGACTATAAGGGTTTTGCCGATTACGGCGAGATCAATGGTATTGAATATTATCTTGG
>JAAEOZ010000225.1 GCA_024222685.1 Gammaproteobacteria bacterium
ACCGAAGCCAGTGACGATATCCACCTGGCAGGTGACTATAGTGTTCGTGGCTATTTCTTTGACGATGATTTCAGTACCATTGGTCTCAGGTTTTCAGATACAACTTCGGCGGAGACGATTTCGATAAGAACACGAAGCCGAATTCCGGGTCCCGGCGATATCCGTTACGATCCGCAAGTACATCTCGATTTCAGAACCAATAAGAGATCTGATGACAGTCAGTGGATATTAAATTCGAGCCTGCGCATGACATATAAATATAGTAGACAAGCTAATTTTGAAGCCAGCCTCGGTATCGAGTATTCTAATTTCGACCTGCCGGAACTTGATGATCAGACTGTATACACGATATTCGTAGGATATTTCTATCAGTTCTAGCTGAAAACCATAGATTAGGCGACTGGATGTAAATTTGGAAATGTGACCGTGGAGTTAATTGGTGAACCTGTCCCGCGCATTGCTGTTGCTGTAATTGTCACTCATAACAGGCGCGTACTTTTCGGTAAGCGGCGGGTTGCTGATAGTGATTTTGAGTGGCAGTTACCCGGTGGCTGGATTAACATTGGAGAGTCTCCCATGCAGGCAGCCGTGCGTGAAGTCAGGGAAGAGACTGGTTTAACCTTAGGTATACTTGAATTTGTTGCCTTAACAAATAATATTTTCTCCCCGAAAAATCATTCAATATCGTTGTGTTTTGAGGCAGAATGTGTCGAACCGGAAAAACTTATGATAAAAGAGCCGGAAAAGTGCCTGGGCTGGCAGTGGTGTGAATGGCATGAAGTAGAGGATAAACTGTTTTTACCTCTAGCGAATTTAATGAAAAGTGATTATCGGCCGTTTATCGGGGATAAACGAACTGTGAGCTTCTCAATTTGATTATTTATCTTTATAGAAAGGGACTTATCACGTCTAAACTAGAATTTAAATTAACTATACTGCTATAGTCATAGCATCATACTCTGGAAATATATAGATACTGATGAGTGTTGAATTTGAAATCGCAAGTGATCAGATCGATGGGGCGCGGGATTACCAGGAAGACGCCTACATGGTCAACCAGCTTGGCGAATCTGAAAATGGGGATATCTGCTCACTTGTCATAATGGCAGATGGCATGGGTGGGCATGCTGCCGGCAATGTGGCCAGCAATATGGTGGTCGCTACCTTCAATAAAACATTCCAGTCCCGATTTCCAACCAAGGATGTTGCCGATGCATTAACCGAGAGTTTAACTCGTGCCAATGACCAGATTGGTGCTTCAGTTAAGGAGACTCCAGCCCTGCGTGGCATGGGGTGTACTATGGTCAGTGCCTATCTTTCAGACAATAAGCTGTACTGGGTGAGTGTTGGTGACAGCCACCTTTATCTATTGCGTGATCGTGAACTCATCAAACAGAATGCCGATCATAGTTATGGCGCATATCTCGATATGATGAAAGAGCAGGGCATGGAAATGGACGAGCAGGCTGGCATGTCCAGAAATATGCTTATGAGTGCTATGACCGGTGAGGAAATTAGCAGTATCGATGTTTCTGACTCCCCGATCAAGGTGAAGCCAGGGGATCGGGTAATTGTTGCCAGTGATGGACTGGATACGCTCGGTGCCGGTGCTATTATCCAGTATTCGTCCTGGTCTGCGACAGCTAAGGAATGTGTATATGCATTACTTAAGGCTGTAGAAGATGCTAATAAGATCAATCAGGATAATACTACACTGATTGTTATCGATATTAAGGAAAGGGTGGTACAACCTGGATCGGTACAGATCGATCATCAGCAACAGCAGTCTGATCCGGTACCGCGTATTGCTGATGTCAGCATGCCAGAAGCGAATGAGCCGCGTTCATTTAAATGGTTATTCTGGCCTGTGATAATTTTGCTATTGGCGACTGGCGGTTTTTTTGCCTGGAAACAGGGCCTGGTGCAACAGGGCATAGAAGCAGTAGAGGAAATAATTGAATCGAATACGCCAGAGGTAGTGCCTGTAGCGGAGACCAGTTCTGAACCTGAGTCGGGAGATGATTCCGGATTCGTAGAAGATGAAACTCCTGTAGAACCTGTAGAACCTGTAGAACCTGTAGAACCTGTAGAGAAGCCTGTTGTTGAGCCAGAGCCGAAATATGTTGATAAAGCTGATGTCTTTCGTGATCGCCTGAAATCAGGAGGTAACGGACCGACCATGATAAGAGTACCCGGTGGTAGCTTCAGAATGGGTAGTCCTTCGGGAGTTATTTCAGCTGATGAAGTACCTCGACACGAGGTGATAGTTGAGCCATTTATGGTCTCAGTACACGAAATCACCTATGCTGAATACGATAAGTATGCAAGAGCAACAGGACGATCACGTCCCAATAGTTCGGGATGGGACAGGAAAACACATCCGGTAAATGATGTTTCCTGGGATGACGCGCTGGCTTATACCAAATGGCTGAGTAAACAGACTGGGAAAAATTATCGGCTATTGTCGGAAGCAGAATGGGAGTATGCAGCAAGAGCTGGATCAAAGACCTCGTATTGGTGGGGTGCAATAGCTGGAATCAGCAATGCCCACTGTTTTGACTGCAAAAGTGAATTTAACACCAGTAAGCCGGCCAAGGTCGGCACTTATAAGGCCAATTCCTTCGGATTACATGATACCGCTGGTAACTTGTTTGAATGGGTGCATGACTGTTACCACCGAAATTACAAAGATGCACCGATAGATGGCTCTGTTTGGGAAGGTGGAGATTGTAATTATCGCATAGTTCGTGGTGGTGCTTATCGAAGCCCGGCGAGCTCCATGCGTGTTGAAAATCGCGATAAATTCAAGAGTGGACGTGGTCAGTATAATGTCGGTATTCGAATAGCTCGCGACCTGTAATACTGTAACTAATGGTCGACTGGCATCAGATAGATACCGTGTTACTGGACATGGACGGTACCTTGCTAGATTTGCATTTTGACAGCTATTTCTGGCAGCAACACTTGCCGCATCGATATGCCCAGATTAAGTCTATCGATCCATTGCAGGCTCGAAAAAGCATACACCGGCAAACACAATCAATACAGGGAACGTTAAACTGGTACTGCACCGATTACTGGAGCCGAACCCTTGGTGTCGATGTGGTCGCACTTAAAAAGGAAGTTAAACACAAAGTCGCGACTCGTCCTGAATGTGGCAATTTTCTCAAAGCTTTGAGACAGGCAGGTAAAGACGTGGTTATGGTCACTAATGCGCATCAAGATAGCTTGAATCTTAAAATGGAAATAACCGGCATAGCTGATAAATTTGACAGGCTAATTACCGTTCATGAATTTCGTTGCCCGAAAGAAGATCCGCTATGCTGGCAGGAAGTCAATAACATCCACCCATTTAATCCGCATCGTACATTGCTTATCGATGATAATTTGGCTGCTTTAAAATCCGCCTGCGAATACGGAATCGCAGCCGTATTAGCGATATTCAAACCAGATTCGCAGGCGCCTGTGCAATTGGTGGGCGAATTTGATGCTATTCACAACTTCGGCGAAATTATGCCGATACCGGCTTCGCGACCAGTATGAATGACAGAAATGAAAGCCAGTTACCCGACCTGACTGGTGGCTGCCTCTGTGGCGGTGTGAAATACAGAATTCGGGGCCCGAGGCGACATATTATTGATTGTCACTGCGAGAATTGTCGACGTACTCACGGGCACTTTGCTGCATATACTGCTGTAAATAAAGCCAGTTTAGCCTTGTTATCGGAACAGTCTTTAAAATGGTATCACGATAGCTCACCTGATATTTATCGTGGGTTTTGTGATAACTGCGGGGCAAGCCTGTTCTGGGATGCGCGTAAATCAGATAATAAAATTTCGATTTCTGCTGGGAGCCTTGATCCCGGAAATGGATTGAAAACCGTCGGTCATGTATTTGTTGCTGAATCAGGTGAATATTATGAAATAGAGGATGATTTGCCTCAGTTTAGCCATTCAAGCGAGAATAAACTCGACACATTTTTCATCGGATCTTCGAAAAACGAATAACCATATGCCTGTTTTTCTAATCACTGGTAGTTGACGGCTTCGGCTTAATACGATAAAAGTTTTTTAGTACCACTAATAATGCGCCCTCTAACCAGACAGGTGTTCAGGTAATAAACGAAGGACAATTTCTGCTTTATGGCAATTCAAACGACACAGGATCCATTTAGACGGTCAATCTCTCATATACTCGACATAATTGGGGAGGGTTGGTCATTACTAATCATTCGTGAATCATTTTTCGGCATTCGTCGATTTGAGGAGTATCAATCACAACTCGGAATTGCTCGTAACATTCTTACAGCCAGATTGAAGAAATTGTGTGAAAACGGCATTCTGGAGCGTGTACCTATCAAAGAAGGCGCAAAAAGGCATGAGTATAATTTGACTGCCAAGGGCAAAGAGCTGATGCCGGTATTGATTGCACTAACGCAGTGGGGCGATAAATGGGTATATGGTGAAAATGCTGAACCGGTCATTTTCCTGGATCGGAGATATGCTGAACCTATCTCCAGAATAGAGGTTAAATCTGCCCGAGGGGAACATTTGCGTCCTCGGGACGTTATGGTTGCTCCTGGACCTGGTTCGACACCAGATTCGAAAAAACGGATCGAAGAAATGCATCGGCGAACTGAAGAAAGCGATAAAAATAGTAAGTGTTCGAATTTGGAAAAATCATTGTAATGTACTAAATTCACTTACGAGTATTGCCTGTTTGGGTAAAGTTTTTGACATATTGAGGTATTTTACGCAGTGAGTATTTATGTCTGAAGTAGATAAGCCATTAATTTGCCCTGTCGAAGAGCAGCGCTGTCCTTGGCTGGATGAGATAGAGAGCTTGCGTCAGAATATTGAGGAATTAAACGAACTGGTGCTGACTGATGCCTTGACAGCCTTATATAACTATCGGCATTTCGAATATGTTTTACAGGCCGAGATGGATCGCTCCAAACGTAGTGGGATACCCACCAGCCTGGTCATGATCGATCTGGATTATTTTAAAAGCATAAACGACACTCATGGTCATGAAAATGGGAATATTGTTTTAAAACATGTTGCTAATATTTTGATTTCCGAAGTACGAACTACTGATGTCGTCTGCCGTTATGGTGGCGAGGAATTTGCAATAATTTTTCCTGAGACACATTTACATCTGGCAGTAAAGGTAGCAGACCGAATTCGAGAAACGATTGCATTTACACCGGTTGAAACCAGTGTCGGTAGTATTAATGTAACTGCCAGTATGGGTGCCAGCGTCTATATGAAAGCCAGTATCTTACCAATTGACGAATTTATCGATTCGGTAGATAAATATTTGTACGAAGCAAAACAGTCGGGCCGCAACTGTATTTGTCATATCGATTACGCTGAATTGCGTGCAGTCACTGAAGTCGGTTTTGACGAGCGAGCAATGTTATTCGGTAATGATTGAATCAGGTACTATCATTCCGGTAACGTTCGATACTCGATGTGATTTCACGTTTTGCTTCTTCGGTGTCAACCCAGCCATCTATTTTCACCCATTTTCCGGGTTCAAGATCTTTGTAGTGCTCGAAAAAGTGGGAGATTGAATCGAGTAATATCTTCGGCAGGTCACGAGCGGTATTAATATCGGAATACATATTGGTCAGTTTGTCGACCGGTACTGCTAATATCTTGGAGTCTTTACCTGCTTCATCTGTCATCTGAAGCATTCCGAGGGGTCGAACCTTGACGACAGAACCACTGATGACCGGAACAGGTGTCACCACTAGCACGTCTGTCGGGTCTCCGTCTTCTGAAAGAGTTTGCGGAATATAGCCGTAGTTGCATGGGTAATGCATAGCGGTACCCATGAAGCGATCGACAAACATAGCTCCGGTACCCTTATCAACTTCGTACTTGACCGGGTCACCATGCGAAGGTATTTCAATAATGACATTGACCTCATTGGGAACGTTATTACCGTAGCCGACTCTATCCAGAATCATAATTTACCTGTTACGTGAAATTTAGGGCAGGAAATTATAGCGAAATAAGCACATCGCCATACCGTCAATATAAACTTTTAATCTATGTATTGAAATAACGTATTGTTAATCTAAGTCTTTCGTGACCTCCTAAATGATATCCCGAGGGCTATAATTCGAAAGCTCCGAGCTTTTTATCTATCTGCGGGTTATCCAGTACAATGTATTTCGGCATGCCGCGCTCATCGTATTCAGGATAAGATTCACCTTCAATGAGCGGATAAAGGTATTCTTTGCATGCTTCAGTGATACCGAAGCCATCAGCTGAAATAAATTCAGCTGGCATCATTTTCTCGACATTGGCTACATCTGCGAGATCGGCACTACCAATTTCCCACTGATATGGAGAACTGGAAATTCGATTAATTGTCGGCATGATTGAGTTTTTACCCTCAATTGCAAGTTCGACACTTACCTTGCCCAGTGCATAAGCCTGTTCTACATCGCTTCTGGAGGCCAGATGCCTGGCTGCTCGTTGTAAATAATCGGCTACAGCCCAGTGGAATTTATAACCCAGTGACTGCTTCACCATATTGGCGACGACCGGTGCAACACCTCCAAGTTGTGCGTGACCAAATGAATCGCGTGAGCCCTGTTCGGCAAGAAAAGTACCGTCCGCGTATTTTGCCCCTTCGGATACCACAATAGTACAGTAGCCGTGAGTCTCTACCAGATTCTTGACTGTGGCAATAAACTTTTCCTGATTGAAATTGACCTCGGGAAATAACACCAGTACCGGAATATCGTAATCCCCGATCAGGCCGCCTGCTGCTGCTATCCAGCCGGCGTGACGTCCCATGACTTCGAGTACAAATACTTTTGTTGAGGTTTTTGCCATCGAGCGAACATCAAATGAAGCTTCAAGCGCTGATACAGCTATATATTTCGCTACAGAACCGAACCCCGGACAATTGTCGGTAATCGGTAGATCATTATCGACGGTTTTGGGAATATGAATAGCCTGTACCGGAAAGCCCATTTTCTCAGATAACTGAGATACCTTGTAACAGGTATCAGCAGAATCACCGCCGCCATTGTAGAAAAAATAACCAATGTTATGCGCTTTGAAGACTTCAATCAGGCGCTCATACTCGCGACGATTGTCCTCGAGGCTTTTCAGTTTAAAGCGGCATGAACCAAATGCTCCGGATGGCGTATTCCTGAGGGCGGCGATGTTCTCTGTCGACTCGGCAGAGGTGTCGATTAAATCCTCGGTAAGGGCGCCGATAATGCCGTTTAAACCGGCGTACACGGTACCGATTTTATCCGGGTGTTTGCGCGCTGTTTCGATAACGCCGCAGGCCGAAGCGTTAATGACCGAAGTAACGCCGCCAGATTGCGCATAGAATGCATTTTTAGTTCTCATGGTTTCTCCAGTTCTGGTTGGCAGAATACCGTATTATGGTGAGTTTTTCATGTGTCTGAAGCTGAGTAATTCTTTGTCAGCCTGATAGTATAAATTATGCTCAGGCAAAAAAATGGGCAGGTATTTAAACCCGCCCAATGAAGCCGGTACAAAGTTCTTATTTAACTGAGTAGCGGTGCAATAACCAGGCTGACAATGGCCATTACATTGATGAGAATGTTCATAGAAGGACCCGAAGTATCCTTAAATGGATCACCGACGGTGTCACCGACTACCGTAGCGGTGTGCACGTCTGAACCTTTACCACCAAGATTGCCTTTTTCAACATATTTCTTGGCATTGTCCCAGGCACCCCCGGCATTGGCCATCATCAAAGCCATTAGTACACAGCTCAATAAAGCACCGGAGAGCATACCACCAAGGGCTTCGGCACTAATCAGAAAACCTACCACCGGGGGTGAACTCACTGCGATAACGCCGGGTACAATCATTTTTTTCAATGCTGCTGTTGTAGCGATATCAACGCATTGAGCGGTATCCGGCTCGGCTTTACCTTCCAGTAAACCGTTGATCTCCTTAAACTGGCGACGGATTTCTTTTATCATTTCAAATGCAGCATCGCCAACTGCGGTCATCGTAATGGAAGCTATCACAAAGGGGATAATACCGCCGATAAAGAGAC
>JAAEOZ010000226.1 GCA_024222685.1 Gammaproteobacteria bacterium
GTATTAAATACCGGCGCCCCCACCTGTTCGAGATTACGGTAAGTGGCGCTTGCCAGTGTATGGTTAGGTAGACCACCGCGTGATTTGCTTACCCAGTTACGCCGCCAGCGACAGTGGGTTGTGCTGGCCGCTGCGGCTGCATTATTGTCCAGCAGTTGGGTAATACTCTCGGCCATCTCAACGCCTGGAACGCGCATAATGTACTGAATCTGCGCAATCTGTGCGGGCAAATTATCCGCTGTCGCCTGACCGGCACTGAGTATGCATTCATTCATCGACCAACCGCACCCTGCCGCCACCATATGCTCCTTCAATAGCTTCGATGTGGTATACATCTGCATCAGTGCATCATTCGCACCCGGCGCGCGTGCCGATGCATGCGCAGCCGCAATGGGTGAACTCGTCTCGCCGCTCTGCGCCATCCAGGTCTGTGGTTCGTCGCATTCGAAGCTGTAGATCATCGCATAACCCACACCACAGTGGGTATTCCAGCGCGTGGTATTACACAGCGGTAACATATAAAAAGGATGGAAGCTAATGGCAGCGTCAAGATCGTCATAATAGCCACGCGCCGCGTGGATTGGCTTGGAGCCGCGTACTTTTTCCGCCGGTTCACCGAAGTACTTTATCGTGCCGGGGATATTGAATCTCTGCATAACAGCTTTAGCGGCCAGCACCGCACCCAGCGAACTAATGCCCAAAGCGGAATGGGGATCGGTATGCCCTCCAGCGTGCTTGCCAAGACCGTCCCGGGGTCGTTGTTGAGTATCAGCAGCCTGACAGTTCCCCGGCACCGCATCATATTCGGCATAAGCCCCGATAGTCGGGCCTGTACCGTTGCGCCAGATAGCACAAAAAGCAGTGGGCATTCCTGCACTACCCTCTTCCACCTCGAATCCAGCCCCACGCAGGTGCTCGACATACCAGGCGCATGACTGGTACTCACGCCATGCGGTTTCTCCAAAGTTAAAAATCGTCTGATGCCAGTCGGACAGTACGGACTGTTCCTGGTCAACCCATTCCAGTAAAGTTTTCTTTATTTCTTCGATAGACATAGCCTGCTTTCCAGAGCAGCCAAGCGCTATTGCTGAGGAATCGAAACCCCGTCCATTACCATGATCGCTGCACCATTGGCACCCTTAAGCCCATCGACTTCACCAATAGAATAAGTCGTCATCATGCCTTGTGCCTGCTGACCAATAAATACTGCAGTTGCGCTACCCTCACAGGTCACCGCACAGGTCGCGACACTGCCGATCTTTAACCCGGAATCGACCAGATCAAATTCATTCATATCAACAAAACTAACGGGGTTCTGATTTTCCATTATGAAATCCACAGGAGTCGCTGCATTCCCATCCTGCACATGAATTTGATAACTTTCGAGTATGCGGGTCTGAAAATTTGAAACCGCAGTAATATCGACCAGATTAGATTGAAGCCCCTGACCATTGGTAGGTGTGGTGCCACCTGCCAGGGTATAGTGTTCGGTTGTCAATAACCCCCCCAAAGCCGTCAACTGCGTCGCAGTAGTCAATTTGTCACTATAAATGTAATGCAAATCGCCAAAAGTTTGCTGGGGTACGCCATCTTCTTTCAGCTCATAGGTATTCGCCCACCGACCCCAGTTGACGCCTAACGGACTACCGCCAATATTGGCAACACCTGCCGCTCCACCAGATAAGACCAGTGTGTGCTGAGCACCATCTGAAGACTCCTGTACAGCAACCGGTATATTGTCAATAGTCGTACCATTTGCCGCAGTTATACTACCAAGAGCAATATTATTGTTTGCGGAGCCTATACGTATTCCAGCCGCAATATGTTCAATAATCGTTGTATTGGATTCCACCCCGGTAAATCCTACCAGCATAGCCGATCCGTTGGGCGCAGCATTAATTGCTGGCGTATTGTTCAGCGGGTTATCGTTCTGTTCATTCAGCACAGGTAAATTAGACTCTATGAATTCATCTACTCGCGCGGGCAGATTACCAATACCTCCCTGCGACACTATTAATGTTTTGAGTTTGTTCTGTACTTTATCCTGGTCGCCACTTTTCTCCATGTTGTCATTCAATTCCGCCATTTCTGCTTTAACTTTTTCAGTTTTTTGCTGATCTTGCCGAGTATAACGCTTCTCGTTTTTACCATGAAATACGGGTGGTGGTTTCAGTTGTTCTATCGGCGGAGCAACATTAGACTCGACATGAAAGTACTGGTCATTATCAAAACTAAACTCCCCGCTATCGTTTGCTATAACCACACTGCCATCGATCACGCCACCGTACAGACCATCTTTCATGGCGACTTCTTCACCTGCGCAACTACCACTATCACAAAGCATCAAACCGTAGTGCGTGCCACGTATACCAATAGTTGCAATTGAGGTTTTAATGAGATAGTTATTCTTATTGATATGTCCTATCAGACCGGTAATCGTCCTCAAACCACCGCTTAACAGTTCGAAAAAACTTTTCTCCGAACCATCCTCAGTACCGTTAAAATTGTATTCGGAAATTTTCAGTTGTGTTTTGGGTCGAAGCGATATCAGCGCACCATCTTTCATACGGATTTGCGTGTAAGCGTTAACGGCTGTTTTTAAAGTGTCACCTTTGAGAATCTCTGAATTACGCGACAGGGGGCGGCTTACGCCACGATTATCTGCCTGCAGATTACCCACATTAACCACCACCTTGCCGATTATTTCTTCTGGATCGGGCACTACGACTACCGGTTCATCTATTACTTCCGCTTCAGCCTCCTGCGCTATCAGCTCAGGTTCCGGTTGAGGGTCAGGTAGAGGTTCAGGCACAACCTCTACCACAGGCTTCGCTACCGCGAATCCCGGCAAATTCAATATCGTACCAACACTCATCAGATTGATATTGCCCTTAAAAAGGTCAGAATTACTTTCGACAAGTTCCTCTCTGAACTGTTTTTGTTTTGCCCTGTCTCCCGGGAATACTTTTCGTGCTATAGCATAAACGCTATCACCCTTCTCAACCCGCCACCTTGAATCACCAACCACTTCAGCGTAAACCGTCGGCATATAAATCCATGCTGATAAAATTACCAATGTTGATACCGATATCAACCGACGATACAAACCATGTACTTTATTCATTATAGTATTCCAGAAATTGAACTGTCACTCGGGTCTAGTACGCGTAATTGAGATTTATACTGATACGCGTTCTGTCATAATCCCGTATAGCCAGGTTAGAGTCATTTTTGCTATAACTGATTTTGGTGGAGAATCGCCAGTCCTTACTGACTAACCATAAAAAATTAAGATCCGCGGTACTAAACGTGTCCTCACGTGTTACTGAAGTAACAGTATTCGGCGCACCATAATCACTGGACTGCGTAGCGATCGATGCCGTCATGGCAAGGCGTTGCATTAAATTCAGAACCACACCCAGGCGAGCGCCGCTAATATCGCGCTCTACATCTGCCATCGAAGCAGAGTCACTGATTTCAGGTTCCTCAATTCCGAATTTCATACTGGCAAATAATACCGGGGACAAACTGGCCGCAAACTGATGGTTATAACTGAGGTTTAAGATAGTCAGCGTAGAGTTCAGGGCACTGACGGTATCAAAATCCAGCATAGCATGTTGCAGACTTGTACTGAAAGCTGACTTCTGGTTCAAACTATAGCGCCAGCCCAGAGTCATACCCGTCAGCGTTCGGTATTTGCTACCATCCAGATTGAACTGTTGCGCGACTGCATCCACGCTGTATTTACTTTGATTATCAAGCGCAGAGACACCCAGCTGCAACGCGCCACTCGCGGTATCAAACTGATCAAAATCAGCATTCTTTTTAAAATCGCCGGTGAGCGCCGTGTTAAATGTCCAGCCCGGTGCAAACGGATGTATCAGTTGATACGAAGCAGCCAGGGTGGAATAATCATCCTCCTGCCCGGTACTATCCTGCGCCAGTACACCAGTGATAGCTGCATCCTGTTCCGGCGCGCTGTTTACATTGTTGTCGGTACCTGCACCAATTTCTATATATCCATTCGAGGTTGTGTTATAGCGTGCCTCTTTGAGACGAATCCGATCAAGAAAAACCTGTGCGTTCTGCACGACATCATCAGGTGGGTTAGCCCCCATCACTGTTTCGAATTCCTGACGTGAACGCGCGTATTCTTCAAGAATAAAATAACCGCGAGCTAACTCAAGCCTCGCAGCATGCTCCTGCGGATGTAGCAGTAAAACCCGTTCAAGCGCAAACACACCCTGGCTGGCATGGCCCGCATCGATCGCAGCTACCCCGTAATAGTAATCGAACTGCGGATCGCCTTCCTGTTCGGTGAGATGTTCAGCAGCATAACTATATGCCTGCACTGGACTTTGCTCGAATAACGAAATTAACTGCTCAAGGCGGTAGTCCCCGGCTGCCAAAGAAGCTGAAGATAGCAACAGGGTGCCGAAAAGGTACACTCCTTTAATTATTTTCATCCACATTTACCCTGCTATGACTGACCCGTTAAAAAGCGTCTTACGCCTGAAGTATAGACTAAAAAAAGCGTTATACTTGAGGACAAACCTAAATAGCTAATACTAAAAATATGGAATACCAATAACCAGAAAACCCAGGCCCCAACCCCAAACAATCAATTACAATAACGCCTGATATGTGACGTTTTGATGTCAAATATTGGACTCAACTTCACTGTCATCTCTGAGAACTGGTAGTATAACTTCCATCGAGCGACCAACTACTGTATAAGGCCGCCATGAAAATCCCTAAACGAATTTTGCCTTTAGTCAATGATGGCCTGGTCGACGAAGTCATCCGTCCACTCATGAGCGGTAAGGAAGCCGATGTTTTTGTGGTGCGCTGCGGTTCACAAATGCGCTGCGCTAAAATATACAAAGAACCTGAAAAACGCGGTTTCAAGCAAGCCGTGCTGTACCAGGAAGGACGCAAGGTACGTAATAGCCGCCGCGCCCGCGCCATGCAGAAGGGCTCCAGATTCGGTCGTAAAGAACAGGAGCAGTCCTGGCAAAATACCGAGGTCGACGCACTCTATAAACTCGCCAGCGCAGGCGTACGAGTACCAAAGCCCTACGGCTGTTTTGATGGCGTACTGATAATGGAATTAATTACCGATAGCGACGATCATGAGGCACCACGTTTAAATGACGTAGCAATGTCGGCCGAACAGGCCATTGAAGATCATGCCATCGTTATCCGCGACGTTGTGAAAATGCTCTGCAGCGGACTGATACATGGTGATCTGTCAGAATTCAATATATTAGTTGACGAAGAGGGGCCCGTGATTATCGACCTGCCGCAGGTCATCGATGCCGCGGCGAATAACAGCGCGAAGATGTTCCTCCAACGCGACGTTAACCGAATAACCGATTACTACTCAGAATTTGCACCAGAACTACAGCAGAGTCGGTATGCGGACGAAATCTGGGCGCTGTACGAATCCGGTGAATTGCATCCCGATATTGAGTTAACCGGGCAGTTTGAAGAAAGTGATGAGATTGCCGACGTCGATACCGTGATGCAGGAAATTAAGGTTGCCATGCTCGAGGAGATGGAGCGGAGGGAGCAGTTAGTTGGAGCCCAGGGTGTAACCCCCGGCTAAATATTAAACTCTACTTCCTGTCGGCTTATTTTTTCCGACCAGATCGCAGGCCCGGTTTTATGTATAGAAGTACCTTTATAGTCAACTGCGACAGTCACCGGCATATCTTGCAGATCAAACTCGTAAATTGCTTCCATGCCAAGTTCCGGAAAAGCCACCACTTCGGCACTTTTAATCGCCTGCGCCACCAGATAAGCTGCGCCACCGACTGCCATTAGATAAACCGATTCAAAGTCTTTAATTGCCTCAATTGCAAGCGGCCCACGCTCGGCCTTACCGATCATGCCAAGCAGTCCGGTTTTTTCCAGCATAGTGCGAGTGAATTTATCCATGCGTGTTGCCGTAGTCGGTCCAGCCGGGCCCACAACTTCTTCACCAATCGGGTCAACCGGACCGACATAATAAATGAATCGGCCTTCCATGCTCACTGGCAATTCCTCACCACTAGCGATCAAATCGGTCATTTTCTTGTGCGCAGCATCGCGCCCGGTAAGCATTTTGCCGTTTAACAGCAAGGTATCACCGGGCTGCCAGGTTTTGACTTCTTCACGAGTCACAGTATTTAAATCGACTCGCTTTACATTGGCGCCTGACTCGCGTGTAACTTCAGGCCAGTCTTCCAGGTTCGGCGGCGTCAATTGCGCAGCACCGCTGCCGTCGAGGCTAAAATGTGTGTGTCGCGTTGCGGCACAGTTGGGAATAATCGCAACCGCTTTATTAGCAGCATGCGATGGGTAATCCTTAATTTTAATATCCATCACGGTAGTCAATCCTCCCAGCCCCTGCGCACCGA
>JAAEOZ010000227.1 GCA_024222685.1 Gammaproteobacteria bacterium
ACCGCCAATGTGGCCATAAATGACACCGGGATTCCAACTGCAACCCAGAACGCAACGCGAGCCGATAAAAATAAATAGAGAATAAGCAATACCAGTATCAGGCCACCTCCACCGTTTTTCAGTAGTAGTAATATGCGGTCTTTTATCAGCTCCCAGCGCGCATTAAAAACTTCAATCCTTATATTCGGCGGTAGTTTCGGTCTGGTTTCATCGAGCCATTGCTGCAATATTTCAGCTGATTTTAGAGAGTCTCCATTTTCGTTGCGTCGTAGCTCCAGTACCACTGCCGAGTGATTACCTATAGTAATATATGGCGATCCCGCTTTAACACGCTGCTCAATGTCGGCGATATCGCCGAGATTAATTCGGGTCGTACTATCGGAGATGATATGGAGGCCTTCGAACTGTAGCGGTGTGCGACGCTGATTTTTACTACGGAGTTCCCGAGTACCGTCATTTTCTCCGATCAAACCTGCCGGCAAATCCTGACTGGCATCACCGACTCTTTGCGCCAGTTCATCGAAGCCGAGACCGAGGCGTTGTAGTTGCTCTGCTTCAACTTCGATATAAACTGTCTCCTCAGGCAGGCCGGGAATATTGATTTTATCTATTCCGCGAGCAAGCAATTCCTGTTCGAACTGTCGCGCCAGAACACGTAACTCGCTGAGTTTTTCAGGGCCGCTGACCAATAGCCTGGCAACTGGTTCATATCGAATGAGGGGTGTGACACGAGGTGTTTCCGCATCGTCTGGCAGGTTAGTGAAGTCATCAACCTGTTTCTTAACATCGTCGAGTGCCAGAATCATATTGGTGCCTTCGTGGAATTCGAGAGAGATTCCAGATACTCCCGGTGCCGATGACGAAGACATATCCTTGAGCTGGTCGATACTGCGCAGGCGTTGCTCGAGCGGGATGGTGATTCCGGTTTCGATATCTTCGGCGCTTGCACCGCTCCAGATGGTGCTGACTGAAACCGAATCGAGTGCAAAATTAGGAAAAAACTGAATATTCAATTTATGCAGGCCGATAAAACCCGACAGGATCATCATCACCATTAATAAATTTGCGGCGACTCGATGTCGCGCAAACAGGCTAATCAAATCACTGGCTATCATCTTTATCTACTGCAGTTCGGACTTTAAGGCCAGTGACTGCATTAGGCAGGTGAGTAATAACAATCTCATCGTCTAAATGAATGTTTTCACTGCGAATCAGTAACTGTGCTTGCTGGCTGCTCGCGTTGTCGATACTCTGAATCTGACCGATAGTTTCAACATCTATGCCGACCAGGCGATTATCCCGCTTGAGATAAATACGGGAGTTACCGTATATTGCCTGAAAGGGAACGGCGATAACATCATCACTGGCTGGTAAGGACAATATTAGTGTGAGCAATTCCCCAGGGCGTAGATTGAGGTCAGTGTCGCTACCGTCGAAGTACGCATCGATTCCCGTCGCTATTGCCTCTCCGGAGAGTCGCAATAATTCAACAGCCACAGTTTTCTGGCTACGACTTAGATATGCTTTAATGCTTTCGCCACGAGACATTGCAGAGCGGATCTGATTTATATATTCATTGGCAATATGTGCTCGAATTTCGAGACTGCTCAACGGGTACAACGACGTTAGCAGGTCGCCGGTAGCAACCCGGTCTCCAACAGCAACCGGAACCGAACTGATGATTGCATCGAAGGGTGCGATAATTTTGCCGCGTTTTATTTTCAGGTCAGCTTCGGACTGCCTGGCGTTCGCCTGCTTCTGACGCGCTTTGAGCATTTTTAACTTCGCAGCAAAACTATCAACCTCTAACTGTCGATTCTGCAAAGATAGCTGTTGCCTGCCCTGCGCGTTGAGCGCTTCGCTTAATGTGGTATCGGAGCCTAGCTTGCTTTTCTTAAGCTGGCGCATACGAGCAACTTCCTCATCGGCCAGGACCAGCAATTCCTGTTCCGTTTTTAGCGACAGCCCATTGCTGTCGTGACGAATTTTAAGTTCGGTGATCTGGCTCTGAAGATCCACCAGTTCGGATTCGGCGAGAATACGCTGTGTTTCAAAATCCCGTCTGTCGAGGCTGAGCAGAATGTCGCCTCTGGAAACAGTATCGCCGCTCCTGATATGGATAGATTCTACAATACCGGCACCGGGCGCAGCAGCTTTGAGTTGATCGGGAGACTCAACTCGACCGTATAGTGTGATACCTGGGGATAGCGATTGACGTAATACTGGCATGACTTCCACCTGCCAGATTTTCTCGCTGGGCTGAGGCTGTTTCTTAACCGCCCTGGAATTCACCATGTCATAGGCCACATACCCCGGAATGCCGAGAACAACGAATGGCAGCAGTACTTTAAGTAGCTTGCGTAAAATCATAGGCGCGTGCGGCAGGTTTATCTGGTGTATTCAATTATTTTACGATGCACTCGAATCAATCGATTCGAATCGACTTAGCGCAACGTTTTTACAAGTAGATTGTGGATCGAACAGTTTACCATTCATAGCAATATAAACCCCCGGTTGTAATATCTGTACCGCACTACAGGCAAATCCGGTATTGAAAATCGCATCGCTATAGCGCATCCGGGCTGGTTGCATGGCGCCGAAAATAACGATGGTTTTGTCTTCAATATTCTGTAGACGCCGCGCAGTTTCGACCATAGTATCGGTGCCATGGGTGATGATAATTTTATCATTGCTTTGTTCGATGACCTTTTGACGAATATGTTGCCGATCCTGCTCGGTAATATCGAGGCTGTCTTTTTCGAGAATTGATTCAACGTCAAAGTCGAAAGTGACATTGGCTTCCTCGAGTAAGGCCGTGGCCATAGGTTCCCCGAAGTGGAAGTCACTTTTAGCGTCGTAATAAACCTTGTCGAACGTGCCTCCGGTTGCGAGAATCTTGATATACATAGAGCAGGGTCTCTGTTAGCCAGTTTGTGTATTGGCAATAGTTTAACTAAGGTAGAAGCTTTTGCACACTTCCCTGTCTATATCAGTGATCTCGGAGTTGACTCGTTGCACAAATTGTATGATGACGCTGGATGAATTACGAAGCAAGGAGCTGGCGCTTGCTGGTGAGGTAGAGCAATTACGCCATGAGTTACGTCGGGTTAAAGATGGGCTTGAGCGGGCAGGTGGCAGAGATAGATTACTTGAGCGCAAGGCGCGGCAGTTAACCGATAACATTAAAACTTGTGAAGAGGAGCTTGTTAAGAACTTTCACATGCAGGGAGAGCAGTAATAGGTGTCGGGATATAGCTTGTATACGATTTAA
>JAAEOZ010000228.1 GCA_024222685.1 Gammaproteobacteria bacterium
GCTCTCTGCTGTTGACGTCTATTCTGACCTTCAGTTTTTACGGCATAGGTCAAAGTCTCGCCTCCGGGAATGAAGGCTATTGGGAACTCGATGACGACGATGACGACTACCGACACTCGTCGGCAATGCAGAATCCGCTCTATGCCGAGGAGTGCGGGAGCTGCCACATGGCTTACCCGGCGCAATTGCTCCCCGGTGCAAGCTGGCAGCGGGTCATGCAGGGACTGGATCAACATTTTGGCGAAAATGCCGAGGTTGATGCCACAACAGGCCTGGCTATCGAAAAATATCTACTACAGACCAGCGATTCCAGCTCATACCGAAAACTGTTTAGAAATCTCGGTGATCGGGTGCCGCTAAGAATTACCGATCTACCCTATTTCATACACGAACACGACGAGATTCCGTCGAGATTCATTCAGGCCAATGATAAAGTAGGTTCTATCAGTCAATGTAATGCCTGCCACCAAAATGCCGAGCGAGGTCAGTTCGATGAAGACAATGTTTTTATTCCTGGTTTTGGTCGCTGGGACGATTAATTTTCCAGTCCAGGCTGGCAAAGACATCAGTCAGTCAGAAATCCGCAAACTGGTCAATCGTGGCGAACTGCTTTCGCTGGAAACGATTATCTCCATGTACCCGGAAAAAAAGTATGGCAAATTGCTCGATCTCGAAGCCGAACGCGATCATGGAACCGTTATCTATGAAATGGAGTTTCTGCGTAAGGACGGTGCCATAATCGAGCTTAAAGTCAACGCTCGCAACGGCTCACTACTGGAATTGGAGGTCGAAGATTGAAGCTATTGCTGGCCGAAGATGATGTTGCACTGGTCGAATACCTGAAACCCAGACTTAAAAACCTGGACTATGTCGTCGAATGCGCGGATAACGGTGTGGACGCAGAATTTCTCGCGCTGGAAGAACAGTTTGACGGCATTATTCTCGATCTTGGTCTGCCACAGAAACCAGGTCTGGATGTTTTGAAGAACTGGCGTACCAAAAAAATGACGGCACCGGTCCTGATTCTGACGGCGAGGGATTCCTGGCGCGACCGGGTTGATGGATTGAAAGCGGGGGCGGATGATTATCTGGGTAAACCATTTCATTTCGATGAGTTGAGTGCCCGCCTCGAAGCGATACTGCGGCGACGGTTCGGACATTCAGACAATAGCCTCGAATTTGATAACATGGTTCTGGATATCGATAGCCAGGCGGTCACACAGGCGCAAAACGAAAAGATTCAGCTAACCGCGATTGAATTCAGATTGCTCCGTCACCTGATGCTGCATCCCGACAAGATAGTTTCAAAAACGGAATTGAGCGAACATGTTTATGAAGAGGATCAGATTAAAGACAGCAATGTCATCGAGGTCTACATCAATCGCCTGCGCGCACTGCTGGGCAAATCCACGATAAAGACCTATCGCGGTCAGGGTTATCGATTATCACGCCAGTAGATCGGAGCTGAACTGCCCGGATATGTATTCATTAAAAACCAGGATTACCCGAAACCTGACGCTCAACATGATCGTCGTGATGTCTGCCCTGTTAATCATCATGTATTTCTTTATGCAGCAATTACTGCAAGATTACGTGTTGACTCGGTTGGAGAACGATGCCGAAAGCCTGATTAGCGCGCTGGAGCAGGATTCGAACCAGAAATGGAGGATCATGCCCGGGAGGATGTCGGCTGTTTATGATCGCGTCCGCTCAGGTCACTATTACGAGGTTGACGTAGATGGACAAAGGCTTGCTTCGAGGTCACTGTTCGATGGCGATTTCCCGTCAACGGGCAGTGGCAAAGAGGCAGGTCATTATCTTGTGCGCGGGCCCGGGTCAGAGGACTGGTTAGTGTGGGTCCGGCAAGTCGATAAAAAAGGCCAAACCATCAAAATCTGGATGGTGGAGGATATCAACCCGATCCAGACACAACTACAGCAATATACCTTTTATGCACTGGCTCTGGTTTTACTGGTGACAGTGATTCTCATATACCTGCAACAACGCACACTCAGGCAATCGTTTTATGTTTTCGAGTGGTTGCGCAAAAATCTAACTTCGCTACGCCATGGCGACAGCAACAACCCGGAAATTCAAATCCCGGCAGAAATTGCTCCCCTGGTCACTGAGATCGAAAAGCTGGTCATGCATTTACGTCTCAGGATTGAACGTACGCGACATGCTATCGGCAATCTGGCCCACGAACTCAAACGCCCCATTCAGCTACTATCGATACAACTGGACAACAAGCAGAATCAGGTGCTCGCCGATTCACTGTCGCAAATCAAATACATCCTGGAACGGGAACTTAAACGCGCGAGAATTTCCGGATCATCGAAAGCTGGCGGTGACTTCGATGGCGCCGATGAAATCCCGGCAATGCTTGACGTCATGCGAAAAAGTTACCAGGACATTCAAATAACCTCTGAGCTCGGGGCCGAGAAGATCGCGCTTCATCTTGATCGCGACGACATGCTCGA
>JAAEOZ010000229.1 GCA_024222685.1 Gammaproteobacteria bacterium
ATCATAGATATCAGGCCGATTTCGCTGGCACGTTGGGCTCGAATAAGTTGCTCCTTACGTGGCATTGATCTGGGTACAATAAGTGCTTTTTTGTCAAATGATAAGATTTCGCAAAATGTATTGTAGCCGCCCATGGCTATGATTGCTTCGGCCCTGTCCATTAACAGCTCTATGTGGTTATCAAATTCGATTATTTCGAGTTTATCGATTTCTGTGCAGCGATCATGAAATGCCTGTTGCTGCCCCGGTGCCATAAACGGGCCGGTAACAATGACTGCACGATGCGGAATATTCGGGTCGTCTTCGTAGGCCGAAATGACCCAGTCGACCAGATCTTCGCCATCGCCGCCGCCACCGGCGGTGACAAGAATAAAAGGCGTATCGATACTAACTGGTGCTAGCCAGTTGCGATCACTGGGTAAAGCGCGATGCAGGTAACCGGTATAGGTGACTTTCTCTTCGATAGTATTCGGCAGGTCCAGTGATTCTATCGGGTTTCCCATCTGTGGCAGGCCGTAAACCCAAATGTGGTGATATAGATCGGTTAATACTGGAGCAACCTGTTTGCGTTGCCACTCGATCTTTAGAGCCGAGGCTTCATCCATAATATCTCTTAAACCGAGTATGTTAAGGCTGCCCCGTTCCTTAAGCATTTTTAAAGTGCTGATAACCTCACCTTTTAATCCGGTCGGTTCCTTGTCGACGAGGAAAATGTCTGGATTAAAACTTGCCGCTGTATGGTAAATAATTGCTTCTCGCATCTTCAGTGTTTGCTCAAGATCGATATGCAATCCCAGTGATGTATATTCACCATCCTTTAACTTGATAACACCGGGTATACGTACGAAATCGACTCTGGCGCGAAAATTGAAGCTGCCGATGATCGGTGATCCGGATAGAATTAAAACTGAAACGCCTTTATATTGAGCAACAAGTGAGTGAGCGATGGCTCGGCAGCGACGCAGGTGGCCGAGCCCGAAAGAGTCGTGGCTATAAATTAATATCCGAGCCTGATCGAGACGTTGTGTCGCAACTGACTTTTCTTTTTCGGGCCTTCCAACATAGACACCATTCATGCTTTTAAACTACCTTGAACAGCATTTTCATTCGCAATTCCCCGAGAGTTTCTGTTCTGTAATCGACAGGAAATCGGATAGATTTTGCCTGGCCTGGGATTCGTAGTGCTGGTAGAAATAGTCACTTTGAAAAAATCGGGGTTGGTTGAGTAGAAATTTCTGGAAGCCACATTGTTTCTGGTAATATTCTCGATCAGAGATTCCGGCTTTTTCGGCTCTTACATTTTCACTGTCATTTATAAAATCCGGCCACGGTTTACCGAAGCTGAACAGGTCTATATCTACCATAAGCTGGCTATCGTGATCTTTTATTTGTTCTCCACAGTGCAGCGTCGCCATAATATGACCACTAACCAGGTTTCGTAGTGAGTCAGCGAATAGACTCTCGGTTTCTTTAAGAAACCAGTCGGTGCTGAGTTGTTCATTGTGTTCGGCATCAATATCATAAATCGCGTCGTGAAACCAGATCGCTAGTGCCAGGGCGTCTGTGTTTTCAGCCAGGTGCACGACCTCGCGAAATATTTTAAAGCAGCTTTGTATATGCGTCAGTGTGTGGTAGACACGCTGAGGTTCGCCATAAGCCTGGATGAGTCGTTGGTGTAACCCGGTACTGCTATCGTCTTTTTTGCCTTTCTTCAGACTACGCTGCCAGAGCGCACTGAAACTGTCGAGGTCAGTAGTATAGAAAAACGATTTCATAGATTCGCCAGTGTTCAGGTTGGCCCTGCTAACTGGCGTTGTAACTGAGTTACCAGTTCGTGTGATTTGGCCAGTTTGGCACTGAGCTGTTGCATGACATCGAGTGCCATGTCAGCATTTTCACTGATAAGCCGGAGAAACATATCTGCGCTTATCTTCATGGCCAGTAAGTCACCCTGAGCTTTAAGAGTGGCATTTCGTGGTGCATTATTCAGCAAGGCCATTTCACCGAATAACTGATCGCGTTGCAAAGTAGAAGCTACCACAGAACCTGAATCGGTTTCGACCATGACATCGACCGCACCCTGCATGATGACATAGGCTGAATCGGCGCTATTACCGATTTCAAATAATATGTCGCCATCCTGGTAATTTACCATTTCACTGGTAAAGGCCAGTAGTTTCAGCTTGGAAACATCGAGCTTCGCAAACATCGGAATTTTGCGCAGTAAGTCTGTTTCCTGTATCAGGTCCAACGAATATAACTCCCAGCCACGCGGTGTGACATATATGATCAGACCCAGAAGCGTCGCATGTGGATTGATTTTATTCAAGAAAATAAAGATAAATCGAGTACAAAACGAGTCAATATTATGCAGATTTAGTGGTGAAGCAGCTTCTTTACCGGAAAGTATTCTGCATATAAAAACCATAGACATTTTTTAACAGGGCTTCTATGCTCGTTTAGAAACCAAAAAAGAACATGATTTGCTGAAATCTGTACTGTAGTGAATTCAGGATAAGTTACAGCGTATTCAGGGGAGGGTCTGGCAATTAATACCTGCAATGCGGCTAAACCATTGCTAACCGTTAAGAATCTGGCGATTGATTTTCGCCTGCATGGTAATCCTGTTCCGGCGGTTCGTGATATTTCGTTTGCTATCGATGCTCGTCAGACGGTCGCTCTGGTCGGTGAGTCTGGTTCGGGCAAATCGGTCACAGCGCAGGCTATTATGGGGATATTACCGCGCTCGGCTGAGATAACTTCTGGCAATATATTTTTTTATGACCCGGCTGAGCAGGGCAGGCAGGTTGATATCGCCGCGCTTGACCCTGAAAGTGAATCGATGTGTCAGATACGTGGCGGTAGTATATCAATCATTTTTCAGGAACCGATGACCTCTCTGTCGCCGGTACACACGATTGGTAATCAGATCAGCGAAGCGCTGTTTCTACATCGTGATGCCAGTTTTCGGGATGGCATAAAGCTAACCGAGGAAATGTTACGACATGTCGGTTTCCCGGATCCAGTATGTGCCATGCGCATGTATCCATTCGAACTGTCCGGTGGCTTGCGTCAACGTGCGATGATTGCCATGGCGATGATCTGTCATCCAACGTTGTTGATAGCTGACGAACCCACTACTGCGCTCGATGTCACCATTCAGGCGCGTATTCTGAAGTTAATCCGGGAATTGCAGAACGAGCTGGGTATGGCGTTATTGCTGATTACTCATGATCTTGGCGTGGTAGCTAATATGGCCGATGATGTAGTGGTCATGTATCACGGCAAAATCATGGAAAGTGGGCCGTTACAGAATCTTTTTGAAGCACCGCAACACGATTATCTAAAAGCGTTAATGCATGCGGTACCTCGATTCGACATGGAACAAAATGAGCGATTAACACCAGTGCGTGAAATCGAATCTGAAGTAGGCTCGCTCGGGCCAGGTAAGCGGGTCTGGAACGAGGATTCACGTCAGATTCCACATTTACGAATCGAAAACATCAGTAAAAGCTACAGTCTGCGAAGTGGCAACTGGATCAAGTCGCACTCAACAGAGATGCTGGCGGTAGATGATGTGTCGTTTGAAGTACAACAGGGTGAATGTTTCGGTCTGGTTGGTGAGAGTGGTTGCGGAAAGACGACACTCAGCAAGATCATCATGCGTGCGCTGACACCCAATATGGGCAGGATCGAGTATAACGATCATGGCAAGGTTATTGATGTACGGGCACTGGAGGGAAATGATTTACTGTCATTCCGACGCAAAATGCAGTTCATCTTTCAGGACCCTTTTAGTGCGCTTAGCCCGCGAATGACGATATTCGATATTCTGAGAGAGCCACTGGTTGTACATAAGATGGGTGACGTTGAAATTCAACGCACAATGACCAAAGAGCTTATGCGCGTAGTGGGACTGGATCCTCGCTTTCTTAATCGTTATCCACATAGCTTTTCAGGAGGTCAGCGCCAACGCATCGGTATCGCCAGAGCACTGGCATTGAGGCCAGAATTACTGATATGCGACGAGCCGGTTTCGGCGCTTGATGTTTCGATCCAGGCGCAGGTTTTAAATCTGCTGAAAGACCTTCAGTCGGAACTGGGCCTGACTTATATCTTTATTTCTCACAACCTCGCGGTGATTCATTATATTGCCGACAGAGTGGCGGTCATGTGTCGTGGCAGACTGGTTGAACTGGCGCCGAGAGATGTACTGTTTGCAAATCCCATCCATCCCTATACGCGTGCTCTGTTATCGGCTGTTCCTCATCCAGAGTTGAGTCAGCCACTCGATTTCACTGCAATTACTGATGGTGCTGCATCCGAACCTTCACAGTGGCGGGCTCCTTTCACGGTCGATGGTACAACTGCAATGTCCTTCATTAGTCTTGGGGATGGGCATTATGTTCGTGCTGCCTCATCTACAGATTCTTCAGAGCTGGCAGCGTGAAGATTACAGGGATTTTTACTGTATTACTGCTAACAGTGCTGCAATCGAGCTATGCATTAAATTTGATTGAAACACCTTCTCTGGCCTCTTCAGTTATGTCAGGCAATTTACTTCCGATTCAGCGACGAATACCCGATAGACCGCGGATTGTAGAGTTCCAGAATGGCTTCACTCGTGGCGAGCATGGTGGGGAATTACGATTACTAATGGGTAAGCAGAAAGATATTCGCCAGATGACCATATATGGGTATGCGCGTCTGGTCGGTTACAACACCGAGCTAGAGCTGGTTGCTGATATTCTGGAAGATTTTGAGGTGGAAGACGGTCGAGTGTTTACCCTATATTTGCGTAAGGGGCACCGCTGGTCGGATGGGCATCCATTTACCAGTGAAGATTTTCGGTATTACTGGGAGGATGTCGCTAATAATGCGGAACTGGCCAAAGGTGGCCCTCCAAAAAAGTTGTTAGTCGATGGTGAAGTACCGCTGGTAGAGTTTCTGAATGATTATACCGTGCGTTATAGCTGGTCAAAGGCCAATCCAGACTTTCTTGCCGCGCTGGCTGGGCCGCGCCCTCTCTATATTTATAAACCAGCCCATTATCTCAGACTATTTCACAGACGTTACCAGAGTGAAGAACGCATTGCGCAACTGGTAGAAGAAAATAATGCGCGTAACTGGATGAGCGTACACTTCAATCGTGATCGACCCTATAAGTCTACCAATCCAGACTTGCCTACCCTGCAACCCTGGTATAACAGTACCTACCCGCCTTCAGAGCGTTTTATTTTCAAGCGCAATCCTTTTTATCACCGTATTGATCACAGTGGTCGGCAGTTACCCTATATAGACCGGGTTGCTATTAATATTGCTTCAGGAAAGTTAATACCAGCGAAAACAGGTGCCGATGAATCTGATCTGCAGGCACGTTATCTGCGCATGGATAACTATACCTTTCTGAAACAGGCCGAAAAAAGAAATCCGTTTGAGGTTCGGCTGTGGAAAATTGGTAAAGGTGCGCATGTGGCCTTGTTGCCGAATCAGAATAATAGCGATGAAGTATTGGTTAGTCTGATACGTGACAGGCGATTCAGACGTGCATTGTCTCTGGCAATCAATCGTTTTGAGATTAATCAGGTGGTGTATTTTGGTCTGGCCAGAGAGGGTAACAATACGGTATTACCCGACAGTCCGTTATATAGACCGGAGTACCGGAACAACTGGGCGCAGTTTGATATACAACAGGCTAATGCTTTACTCGATGAGCTTGGTCTGGACAGGCGCGATGACCGTGGTGTGCGAATCATGAGCGATGGTCGTCCGCTCGAAATTATGATCCAGACTGCAGGAGAAAGTACAGAGCGAACCGATATTCTCGAACTTATCCACGACAGCTGGCTTCAGGCTGGCGTAAAACTCTACAGTATCCCATCGACGCGGGAAGTGTTTCGTAATCGAATTTTTGCAGGCGATGCGATGATGTCAATCTGGTCGGGTCTGGAAAATGGACTGCCGACCGCGGATACCAGTCCGGCAGAACTCGCACCCACCGCGAAGTACCAGTACCAGTGGCCGAAATGGGGCCAGTATTATGAAAGCAGCGGTCAGTCCGGTGAAAAGCCACAGACCCCTCAGGTGCAGGAGTTAGTAGAGCTAGTCAAATTGTGGCGACGCAGTGCAGACTATGCCGAGCGTGAGCGTATCTGGCATCGCATGCTTGAGATCAATAGTGAAGAAATTTACAGCATCGGTATTGTCAACAGTGTTCAACATCCGGTGGTGGTGAATAAATTTCTACGCAATGTTCCGCGGGTCGGTTTCTATAATATCGAACCGGGTGCCTATTTTGGCATTTACCGCCCCGATACCTTCTGGTTTGCAGAGGAAAGGCGTTAATGCTGGGCTATATACTGCGTCGACTGTTATCGATGATTCCAACCTTGCTGGTAATCAGTATTCTGGTGTTTATCATCATCCAGTTACCCCCTGGCGATTATCTGGAAAGTTATATCGCTGAACTGCAAAGTCAGGGGGAATCCGTAGACGAACAGAAAATTGCTTTCCTGCGCCAGGAATATGGTCTTGACCGGCCGATGTACCAGCAGTATCTGGTCTGGGTCAGCGGTATGTTTCAGGGTGATTTCGGTTATTCGTTTGAATACAATCTGCCAGTTACCGAGGTGGTTGGCGATCGTTTGTTTTTAACCATTCTGATTTCTGTCGTCACTATTATATTTACCTGGGTGGTGGCTTTTCCAATTGGCATTTACTCGGCTACGCACCAGTACAGCTGGGGTGATTATGGACTGTCTCTGCTCGGTTTTCTCGGCCTGGCGACACCAAATTTTTTACTCGCACTGGTGATGTTGTACTTCGCTAATGTCTATTTCGGGACCTCTATCGGAGGATTGATGGCGCCGGAGTATATCGACGCTGCCTGGAGCATGGATAAATTTATATCAGTGCTGGAGCATTTGTGGATTCCGGTCGTGGTGATTGGTACATCCGGTACCGCAGGCATGATACGACGGCTTCGCGCCAATCTACTCGATGAATTACAAAAGCAGTATGTAACTACCGGGCGAGCCAAAGGCCTGCCGCCGGGTAAGCTGCTGATTAAATATCCATTGCGGATTTCGCTAAACTTTTTTATTGCGGATATCGGTAATCTTCTACCAACGGTAATTTCCGGCGCTGAAATTGTTGCCGTGGTAATGTCATTGCCAACCACCGGGCCAATTTTGTTATCGGCCTTACAGAGCCAGGATATGTACCTGGCCGGTTCGTTTCTGATGTTTCTTGCAGTATTAACTGTGATTGGTGTACTGGTATCGGATATAGCGCTGGCAATTCTTGATCCCCGCATACGCCTACAGGGTGAATCTGCAAAATGAATCGACAGCAGCATATCGAGCATTTTGTATCCAGTGAGCCTTTCGATCCGGCTTCAATCGAGAAGCTGACTCCGGAGCAGGAAAAATATTATCTCGCGTCGCAATGGAAGTTGATGTGGTGGAAGCTCAAACGTCATCGACTGGCGCTCATCTGCGGTATCATTCTGGTACTTAACTATGCCTCGGTCATGTTCAGTGAAATGATTGCGCCATATAACCTGCATACACGTAATACCGAATATATTTATTCGCCACCGCAATCGGTACATCTGTTTCATGAGGGCGTATTCATCGGACCGTTTGTTTATGGCCGTGATTACAAACTCGATATGGAACTTCTCAGGCGAAATTATCCTGAACGTAAAGACGATGTGCAGCCACTGCGTTTTTTCTGCGAGGGTGACAGTTATAAATTCTGGGGCCTGCTGGAAGGCAATTTTCATCTAATATGCCCTCCCGAGAACGGAACTTTCTTCCTGCTTGGCACTGATCGGTTAGGGCGGGATGTGTTTTCGCGTATTACTTATGGCGCAAGAATATCTTTAACCATTGGTCTGGTCGGTATAGCCATCAGCTTTTTGTTCGGCATAATCATCGGTGGGCTGGCTGGATATTACGGCGGCTGGGTCGATGTGACGGTTCAGCGATTCATCGAAATTATCCGCTCGTTTCCAGAATTGCCGTTGTGGATGGCACTGTCTGCCGTGCTGCCCGTGAACTGGAGTCCTATACTGATATTTTTTGGTATTACTGTGATTCTGGCAATGCTCGACTGGACTGGACTGGCCCGCGCTGTGAGATCGAAGTTGCTGGCCTTACGTGAAGAAGATTACTGTTTAGCAGCAGAATTAATGGGCGCGAAACCCTCTCGAATTATCGGCCGTCACCTGCTGCCCGGTTTTATGAGCCATTTAATCGCCTCGGCGACTTTATCTATCCCGGCGATGATTCTCGGTGAAACTGCGCTCAGTTTCCTCGGCCTGGGCTTACGCCCACCTGTAACCAGCTGGGGTGTATTGCTCAACGAGGCCCAGAATATAAATGTTGTCGCGCTATATCCCTGGTTGATGTATCCGGTAGTACCGGTGGTATTGATTATCCTTGCCTTTAATTTCTTCGGCGATGGACTGCGCGATGCGGCGGACCCCTATAAGTAAGCCGACTTTTCTGTCAGGATCGACTTCATGAATGACCAGCTAATCGATTTTTACAGGCGCGAGCACTGCCCCGGTTGTGCCTCGAAAGACATTGATACGGTATATCAACTTAGCTATGCCGATGAAAGTCTGAAGCAGTTTATCGAATCATTTTACCAGCAAAGAATGGATTATCGACTACTTGAGGATCAGGTTTATGAAATGGGTAAATGTCCTCACTGCGGCTTGTTGTTTCAGCGCCTTGTACTAAATCAAACCGGGCAGGCTGCATTGTATGGCGAGTGGGTAGATAGTCAAAAAAGCCTCGAAAAAAAGCGTTATGCAAAGGCAAAACTGTTCCGTCAATACGCCGGTCAACTTGAAACTGTCAGTCGATTATTTCCTCAGGCGCCACACAAAATAGAGATTCTCGAATTCGGTATGGGTTGGGGCTACTGGAGCCGCATGGCAACTGCATATGGATATCATGTGCGTGGGCTTGAGTTATCACCCGAGCGTGTTGAACATGCACGCAGCCTTGGTGTCGAGGTTATGCAGGAATTGCCGGAGCCGTCTCCACGCTTTGATTTTATTTATGCCAGTCAGGTATTTGAACACCTCGAAGATCCGCTGCAAACAATGACCGAGTTAAGTCAAAGGCTGAAACCGGACGGAATTATTTACCTTCGTGTGCCCGATGCCAGAGGGTTAGAAGGCATTCTCAAAGCAAATGGATGGCAGCCTGAAATGGATGCGATACACCCACTCGAACATATCAATGCTTTTACCAGAAAATCGCTATCTGTGATGGCCTCAAAAGCTGGATTCAGGGTTATTCAACCACCGCTTCGAATTGATATATCAAAATTCTGGAGTGGACTGAAACGCGAGATTGGTGATCGCTGGTTGAACACTCATGTATATCTTAGAAAACAATAGGTCTGCTAATTTAGTATATTTTCCTGGTAATTGTTGGTTCTAAATCCAGGGGATATCTGAAATGACGAACACACACAAGGAATAGCAGCAAACTTATTTTTTGATACGCGAAAAAATAAGTCGGGAATCGAAACAACCGAAAGCGTAGATATATGACTACTTCTACAACTATTTTTCTACAGCCTCATTAGAACAATAGAAGGTAAATCAATATACTGTCCAGGATATTTTATCGCGAGGAATTACTCTGGATAAGCAACACCTGCTGCCGATTTCTATACAGGATGAGTTTTCAAACCTGAAGAAGGTCATCATCGGTCTCGGTGCCCCTTATCAGCGAAACAAAACCCAGGTCTCGGCCGAAATGCAGGAATTCCCTTTCATTCCCGATACGGCACGCAAGGCAGAGGTGCTGGCCTTGACCTATCCCACGGAGGCACAATTGCAGCGGGAATACGCGGAATATATTGTTACACTCGAAAAATACGGCGGCTCATTTCGCTGTGCCTCGTTGGCGCTCACCCGGCTGGATTCGTGGAGACCGGAGATGAGAAAGGTATTGGGGTTAAGCTGACCCCTATATTTTCAAATTAAACTCTATGACTGCATATTAATACAGTCCCGGAAAAAATCGCTCGCCATGAATCGGGAATGAGGAATGGAAATTGATACTGAGACAGCAATTCACCACAGCACTCACGGATATCTTTCCTATTTCGATCCCGGTAACCATACCATATGGGATAAATCAGGTGGTTTTTTAGTGTGAAGAAAGCAGAATTATTTACCCGTATTTTTTACTTTTCAGATTTTCAAAAAAGGAGTAAATTTTCAGGATCAAAGCAGCCTGGGTGTGTGCAATGATTATTCCGATCCTGAAACCAGACGAAAATACTTCTTTGGTATAAACCCTTTTCGATTCGGTATTAGCACAACCCTCTCATACAGTAAATGAATCTGGATAATACGAAAATGCCAATCAAGCGCCCAATTACCTTTGCCGTTATCATATCAACCCTGTTTATTGCTGCCTGTGGCGGTGGCGGTGGTGGCGGAAATAACGGAGGTGGATCAAGTAGCATTCAGGACGTGGGGAAGAAGTTGTTTTTTGACGAGGATTTGTCCAGTAACGGCAATCAGTCCTGTGCCAGTTGTCATGATCCGGATTTCGGGTTTGCCGACCCTGATGTTACTGTCGGGGCTCCAGTGTCGGAGGGTTCTGTAACAGGTGAATTTGGAAATCGCAATGCACCTACAGCTGCTTATGCTTCCTTTACGCCAGATTTTGTCAAAATAGCCACACAGACTGATGACAATACGGTTTCAAATTTCCAGGGTGGTCAATTTCTCGATGGTCGTGCTACTGATTTGGTAGAGCAGGCGAAAGGGCCTTTTTTGAATCCGGTTGAAATGAATAATACCGACAAGGCAGAAGTGGTGACCAAGGTGCAAAACGCAAGTTATGCCAGTGATTTTACCGATGTATTCGGGGCTGGCGCTTTCAGTGATGTCGACCAGGCTTACGACAATATTGCCGCGGCTATCGCGGCTTTTGAGGCAACCAGTGAATTGAGTCCTTTTACATCGAAGTTTGATGCGGTTATGGCGGGGAGCGCCACTTTTACGGCATCGGAGCAGAATGGATTCGATTTGTTTAAGGGGACGGTCGCAAAATGCGCTAACTGTCATACTGTTAACGACCCGGCTGATCAGTCTCTGTTTGCCGATTTCAACTATTACAACATTGCCACCCCGATAAACACGGCTAATCCCGCCTACGTTGCCAATAATAGTTTCAGCGATGGTGGCCTGGGTAACAGGACTGACCTTACTCCGGCAGAGCAGGCGGCGGAGCAGGGAAAGTTCAGAACACCGACACTGCGCAATGTTGAACTTACCGCTCCTTACATGCATAACGGCGTC
>JAAEOZ010000230.1 GCA_024222685.1 Gammaproteobacteria bacterium
GTCCCGCATGCCGGTGAACGTACAGAAGAGTACGAGTGTACAGTTTGGTGACTTAAATGGCAACAACGCGCTTGACATCTTTGTGACAAATCACGGGAGTCAGAATCGTGTATTGATTAATAATGGTAGTGGGATATTTACAGACGAAACACTGGCTCGAATTGCTGCGGATAGCGATATGAGTTACGCGGCTAAGCTCGTAGATGTTAACGGTAGTGACAATCTGGATATTGTCGTTGCAAATCGTGGCCAAAACAGACTGTTTATTAATAACGGATTAGGGTTCTTTACTGACGACACCCTGGCCCGTCTACCTGCTTCTAATGGAGATAGCATAGATACAGGCTATTTCGATCTTGATAATGATAACGATCCTGACATCCTTTTTGCGGATGGAGTTGCTGGTTTAAGCCTTCTCGAAAATAACGGAAGTGGAGTTTTTTCGGATGTTAGCGCTACTAAACTACCTGTTTTGAACGATTTTGTTATAAAAGTCGGATCATGTGATGTTGACTTTGATGGTTCTCCGGATATCCTGCTTGCCAATGCCGGCCAGGACCGTGTTTTACTTAACAACAGCTCCGGCATATTCAGCGATGCTACCGGTAGCGAACTGCCGGTGGATATCAGTAGGACTTTTGGAATAAGCCTCCTGGATATAGAAGGAGACTTGGATTGTGATCTCGCTCAGGCAAAGCCGTCATCCCGGAACAGACTTCTTGTCAACAACATTTCATACCCGAGACTGCTTGTCTCAGTAGAACCGGATTATATCGAAGA
>JAAEOZ010000231.1 GCA_024222685.1 Gammaproteobacteria bacterium
GCCATATTTTGATAATGAATCGAGTTTTGCTTCAATAGCTGCATCTTTCTCCCGCCTGCCTATCCAGATTATTTGTGCCCGGTAGCGTTCAATCATCCAGCGGCTCCAGACTTCACCAATACCACCGGCGCCGCCTATCACTACGTAAACACCCCCTGTTTTGTAATGTGATTGTGTTTCCGGAAGTGGTTCTTCCCGGAGATCACGAACCGGAAGCAACTCCTGTTTGAACCATGAATTCCTTCGACAGGCTAAGGCATTGCCCTGTGCATCATAGGGCAAGTTTAATATCTCATCCAGCGGCAAATCATTGCCCGCTTCCACATCAACAAGTCGAATATTCCAATGGGTATATTCTTTCGCCAATGATCCGATTAAGCCATGCACACCGGCATGAGTTGGATTGACTTTGTCTCCATTAAATACAGCCTGGGTCTGTGTGGTGATAAATGTCCAGGCTAAATTTTTAATGCCATAACCCGAAGCCAGTAAGGCCTTGATGACTTTAAAAATCAACAAAACGCCGGTGTATTGTGTTTCAATAATTCCTGACGTTCCCAATGATTTAAAACGAGTGTTCGGTACGATCCAGATAATATGGTCCACTGACTGTTCGTCATTGAATCGTTCGACGATGGTATCATAACTGCCATCTGTTTCGAAATCTATTGCGTTAGGATAGAGGATCTTGATCTGTACGGTTTGTTGTTTTGTAGCTCCAATAATAAGTACCCTGGCACCCGCATCAACCTGAGCTTTATTTTTCCAGATACCTTGAACACTGCTCCACTCCGGAC
>JAAEOZ010000232.1 GCA_024222685.1 Gammaproteobacteria bacterium
ACGCATACAACTGATACGAAGGGATGATTATTCTGGCAACCCAGCCATATTCGGCCAACGGATCAGCGGTATCAGGGCTAAGGGCCAGTGATAATGTTCTCGCTGATGCCCTCACTTTGCAGCAATTCCTGAAGCTAGCAATATAATCACCATTACGACAGTTACGGCGTCTGATGTACGCTCAAATTCGGCTTCAGTGACTACTGGCATTTTGACACAAGTTATTCGCTTAGTTTCAGCCAAATCGTAAGCCATCGGCCCGGAAGAATTGGTGAAGTAATCAGAAGGAATTAACAGAATCGGAGAATCTGATCCCTCGTCCGCAACAGCGAACGGGTGGCCCCGTGACTCTTGTGCTACCCTCAGGCCACTGATATGACAATACAGGATTTCCGACTAGATGAATTGCCTGGACAAATACCGAAGTAACCTCATAGCAAAAATAAATAAAAACCTTCGGATAATTCAGGAAGCCCCCGAAGAGGGTCCGGTGCACGATTTCAGGGTAGCAGTGAAGAGACTCACCGCGTTCTACTATTTTCTCAAGGATATCGACTCCAGCCTGAAGGCAAAGAAGATACTAAAGCCCTACCGCTCGCTGTTTAAATCCATTGGCCATATCCGCGACGGGCATATCGCCGTGCAATTAATACAGGGTTTAGATGATGTCAATTTAGCAGAGTCAAAAATTCTACTTGGCGCTTTGCGATCCCGGATAAGAAAGGACTGCGGCTTATTCAAAAAACAGGTTCGATTGAATGCCCGGGTATCGATCAGAATGCCTAGTGTTAGCGCCATGGGTATTTCCGAAAGAGCCATACTTCAACGCAAGGGGATTACATTAAATAAAATCTTACTCCGAATTCTTGGCACCGAGGGGAGGATGAACGCCGACAAATGGCATAATAAGCGAGTACTTCTCAAAAGATATCATCACAAACTGGATGCTTTTCATTTCTGCCCAGGTCATAAATCGGATGAAGACGAACTAAAACAGATAAAAATACTCGAGCAGTTACTGGGCGACTGGCACGACCGGGTCGTTACCATACAGCTTCTGCGATCTTTCCCGGGGCTTGAAGCACAATCCGAGCCAGTCATCGCGATACTGAAAAAACAGGACCGGTTGCTGCTGGGGTCAGCAAAGATTTACCTGGATAAATACAGGAAATGGCATGAGAGCACGCTCATCGCATCCTCTCGCACGCGTTACGGCTAATATGTTGATTCGGCAATCGGGTATACTACCAACGGCCGGGTAACCCGGCCAATCTCAGGCCATCCGCGAGCCGACTCCTGTACGCTTACTTTATCCTGAGGTAATCATTAGCCAATCTTTACAAATTCACTACTTTTTCAACAAGCCTGCTTTTTGTCGTTAATCCATAATTTTCACATGGGTCGGGAATAGACGGTGATGAGACCATGTCATCACGCTGCTGAGCTGGCAGAATACCATGCCACTCAGTCCACTTTGTCTTTGTTGCTCAATGAGCTCAACTCTCCGACAATACAATCGTGAATAATTCAGTCTTTGCCTCTCGGCCTCTAAGTTGCACTGAGTGTCTGGATTGCGCGATGTAAGTGGGTGGGAGTTGCATATGCTGTAAAAGTTCTGATGAAACCAGTAATGGACAATCCAGGGTTTTACAATGACCCTCTATTCTCGCGGTGGTATTTATAGTGTCACCAAAGTAGGATATTTCCTGTTTTTGATCGCCGCATTCGCTGATGACCACAGGGCCCCCATGCATACCTACGCGAAAACGGGGGATGGTATTGAATTGTCGCAGGTACTTTTCAGACTTCTCCTCCACTCGCTGAACAATCGCAAAGTAACATTCGATGGCGCGAATGTTATCTTCGGGTTTTCTGAGGGGCCAGGTAATGACTACCTGATCACCCACGTAGCGATGAATTTCACCTTCGTATTCGACAATGGGCTCAGAGATATCGAAGAAAAACTGAGTGATCATGGTCTGTACACCCAGATCGCCTAGTCGCTCTGTTAATGCGGTTGAGTCAGCCAGGTCGAGAAACATAAATATAGTGTCTTCATGAATGGGCTGGTGATAACGACCGAGGATAAAGTTAACTAATGTTCGAGCACCGATGATACGAACAACCTGGGTAATGGCGAGTAATACTGTGGCGACTAGAATGACAATAAGAACAACTTGATGGAAATCTGAACTAAGTAAAAAATTGAAATCAAGTGTGTCTTGAAACAATGCCTGACTAACAAAGCCTGCCAGGACTACGATACTGGTCAACACCAGTGCTTTAACGGCAATTACTTTGAGAAAATACATCCTGCGAACAACCGCGCCGTAGCGGCTGGGGATCCAGAATAAGTCAAAGCACAAATACAGGGATGCTCCAAAAAACCAGCTAAAGCTATCAAAAGCTAGCTCGCTAAACTTAACCGGAGTACTCGGGTCAGCGGTCAGGTAACTGTTAATAAAACCTGCCAATACCGAAATGGCTACAAGAATAGCATACAGGCGGAACTTTTGATGTGTACGTCTGGACAATTGAGCTTCCTGTTTACAGGTCTGTACTTATAATATTGTCGATCTATCTTATGGCGACTGGGCAAGATCATAGCGCCAAAAAGGACTCAGGAAAATAGAACTGGGCATTAATTTTGTTGACTGATGCCGTGTAACGGGATGAATGAGCATTGATTCATGAATGAAAAATTACCGATTCAGTATGTATTCGGCATTCAAACAGTTCAAGACTTTATACACAAATGTCAGGGTGCTCTAAAGAGATGCTGATACGCTTAACTCAAAGAGAAGATTACAACCAGTTGCCTGGTCTAGCCAATTCTACCTGCCGCTACCGGCAGCAAACATGGAATGCCCTGACGGAACGATGGTTTGACGGCGCAGCTTGGGGTGATATTTGCTGTCGGGGATGTTGTTCCAGTTGGCGAATTGTACAAACTTAATCAAAAAACTTAGCCTGGCTTCAATGCGGCCATACCATCACCCTCAACTCGATGTATGCGCACATCAAGCGGCTGCGAAGTGTTCAGATGAATATCTCGTTGTGGAAAGGCAATTACAATACCGGCTGCTTCGAATTTATCGTTTATCGACTGATGAAGTTCACTGGTTGTTTGCCGCCAGTAGTCCATCGAGCCAACAAAACAGCGCAACATGATTGTCAGTGAATTGTCGCCGAAGGCTTCGAATGACACCATGGTTGGCGGCTCGTCGAGTATGCGTTCGTGTTCAGCAGCAGCTTCCTGAACCAGTTTAATGGCCTGCGTGACATCACTGCCATATGCGATGCCGACCGGTATCACAATACGTGTGATGGGGTCGGAAAGCGTCCAGTTTAGTAGCCGGCCTGTTATAAATTCCTTATTAGGCACCAGCAGTTCTTTTTGATCCCAGTTACGGATGGTCGTGGAGCGGATACGGATTTTGGTTACGACACCGTCGGTATCACCAACCGTCACCACGTCACCTATACGGATCGGGCGTTCAAACAGCAGGATGATGCCACAGATGAAATTGGCGACGATTTCCTGCAGACCGAAACCGATACCGACGCCGAGGGCGGCGATGAGCCACTGGATACCCGACCAGCTACCACCCAGTAAGTTGAAGACCAGCACCACGCCGATCGCGACGATGCCGTATTGCGTGAGTGTTGCTATGGCGTAGCGACTGCCGGCACTGATATTCAGGCGCGCCAGAAGCACAATCTCAAGCAGTGCTGGCAGGCGACGCGCTGCAGCGATACCGATAATAATTACCAGTATACCGAGTATGAGATTGTTGAGCGTCACTGGAACAAGGTTTCCCGCACCTTCGACGACTACGCTGTAATGCCAGAGCGTAATGTCGTCGAGTATGCGAAACGCCGGTAACACATCAGCCCATATTCCCCACAGACCGACAGCGGCGATCAGGGTTAAAACCGTGTTAATCAGTTTAGTGGTGTCGTCGCTGAGTGCGCCAAAATCGATTTCAGGTTCTTCGAATTGCACGGAGTCATTTTCACCGAGACTGTCTTCGTCCCCGGCAGCCTGTTTTGCGGCGCGTTGCTGACGATGCTTTTCGAGCGCGGCGCGAAACGCCAGTTTTTGCTCGGTCAGCAGGACCCAGCGTTCGATTAGCTGATGGATGAATATTATGCCGACGATCAACCAGAGCATGTTCAGCAATCGTGTACCGAACTGCATCGCGGTGTAGGTATAACCCACCAACGCCAGACCTGCCAGCGCCACTGGCAGGGCAATACCCAGCACAATCCAGAAGTAACGGAACCAGGTCAAAGGGCTGCTACTATGTGTGGTGTAAAACTCGCGTAATGCGCCGCTTTTGGGCGCCAGTATTCGACTGAGAAATAATCCCAGAGCGATCATGACGATAAGGAAACCGAGTCGGCTCAGGCCACCGCCCAGTGTGGCGGGTTCATAGGCCACTGTCGTAGTGACGATAAAAGCGATGGGTAGAAATATTAATTCCAGTCGACGTATTTCGCGGGCCAGTAATTCGGTACTCTCAGGATTCCAGCGAAAATGTACCACTGTCAAGCCGTAAGGTTTGCAGAATGCGTAAAACAACTCGAAAAATAATGCGAACAAACCTGCCCGGTACAGAGCATAACCGAGTACCGTTACGAATTGACCTTTGCCCGAAAATACCGGCGTAAAGTCTCCAATCACCGAGCCCGATTCTAAATTGAGTAGATACATGCTAGACGCTATGAGCAGAACCGGCCAACGTAGTGCCAGTAACAGTGTCAGGCCGAGTGCTTTTATGGTATTGGTGAAACGGTCGTGACGAAGGTGGCCTATTTTACTACCGCTTTCTCTCAGGGCGGTACGAATCTGCGGCGACCTGTTCATCAGTACAGCAAACAGAATCAACCCGAAAAAGAGTATCCAGCTATTTGAATTCAATGATACCAGCGCCTCAGCGAGTGACTGCCAGTGTTTTATCGACAGAAATATCGCCAATGGCTGTAGTATCGAGGTGAATGTATTCCAGTCTGGAAGTTCACCGGTGCGGATCCAGAGCAGGCGTTCGTCGAGAAATTGATCATAGGCGGAGGCAGACTCGAATAACTGTCGCCGAGCGAAATCCAGTTCTCCGAGTGCTTGCTGGTAAACATCGTCGGCAGCGATTGCCTTGTCGAGAAGTTCGCGTCGTGTTTCGGCCAGCTCCAGCATCTCGCCGCGCAATTTATTGTGTTCATAAAACGGTTCCCAGGCTATTAAGTCTTCGACATATTCGCTGATGTCGCGTAAAAGGCTACGCTCCTGTTGATTCCGAATCTGACGCAGGCTGGATTCGATCACTCTTTCCTGATGTCGATGCTCGGCTCTTTGAAACACGGCCGAATCGGGCAGGGTGCGACTCTCCTCAACCAGCACCTGGCCCAGCGCCTGACTCAGCCCGGCGATTTCGAGTTTCTGTCGCGCCAGGCGAAAGTTGTCGTTGATACGCCTGGCCTGCTCACTGGTGCTGTTTTCTTCATTGTTAACCTGTTCCAGTGAATTTGCCAATTCACTGAGGGTCTCGCTCAAAAGTGCGTTCTTCTCTGCGAGAACCTGCACCAGCGAATGTTTGCCATAGGCCTGGCGCTGGGTTTCGTCAGTTTCCTGAATTGCCGTTCTGGCCTCCGCTCCGCGTCTCTCGACCACCAGGATTTCAAGGTTCTCGACTGTCTCAGATAGTTGTCTTATCTCCAAAGTTGCCGAGTCGCGCTGCGCATTAAGCAATTCGACACGCATCGGCTGACTGAGTAACTCCTGATCGAGCATCTGGATTTCAGTATCTAGCGACAGAGCCTCCTGTTCCAGTGCCCAGCGTCGAGCCTCGGTAAAACGCGGCAATTCTCCTTCGGGTACAGCGATGAGTAATTCATCGGCAATGGTCATCGACCGGCTTTTTGCAACGGTCAGGCGTTCGCGGGCCTGGATAGCACGTTGCGATTGTGAGTCCAGCACTTCTTCCAGTGTTGTGAGCTTGTCAGACAGAGCGGTGAGATTGGCTTTTTCACCGAGTAATTGCTGCTCCAGTTCGGATAGTGGTTTGCCAGATAAAACTTCGGTTGGGGCAGGCGACACAGTTTCGATTTCGAGTTTTTCCAGTGCCTTACGCAATTCTCGTGCCTGTTCCGGTGCGGATTCACGTGCGACCGTGAATTCTTCCAGCGCTTTTTCGTAGCGTTGTTGTTGGGAAACAAAGCTGGATGCTTTGCGGTAAAGTTCCAATAAGGTACTTCGGGTAATATCGTCAAGATCGGTAGCAGCTTCTGTTTCCCGGATACGGTTTTCCAGCGTTTCGATTGTTGGTTGCGTAATCGAAGCAATGGGTGATTGCGCGTTTGCAGGCGCCAATAACAGCATTGCCAAACAGGCGAACAGTAGCATAGCCGCTAGTCGCAGAAGGAATTGATTGTCAGTTCTTGTCATTATGGCGTGAGAGTTTCTACTTGATCGTGGAAATAAGCAAACGGTAAGAGGTTTTTAGACCTAAAGAACTATTCCTCATTAACAGGCTTTCTTTTTCGTAACTAAGCGGCATGCTGCTGTTCCGTGTCATCAATATTTTGAAACAATATCTTATTGATGTTTTTTACCATAAGATGGGAAGGTCACCAACTTGCGGGTGATTTTCCAAATTGAATAGTTGTTTAGATTTTCTGGTTAAATAAAATAGATCGGGAAATGTATTCAGGCCCACAAACATAGCCAGAAAACGATGGCAGCAGTCGTCAATGATTAAAAATGTACCAGAGAGGATAAAATAATGCTTTGCAAGATACTCCAGACTGCGCTGGTCGCAGCTTCTTTAGCGTCGACATGCGTAGTTCAGGCTGATAGCGTCAAGATCGGTTTTATTACCACACTGACAACTCCAGCCGGTGTTATTGGTGAGGATATGAAGAACTCGGTCACGCTAGCGCTTGAACACATCGGCAATAAAATGGGTGACCTGGACGTAGAATTAATCATGGAAGATGATGGTTTTAAGCCGGATGTAGGTAAACAGAAAACTGACAAGCTGGTAAAGCAGGATGATGTTGATTTTGTTGCTGGCTACATCTGGTCACATGTACTACTGGCATCGATGAATTCGGTGGTCAGAGCGGACAAGTTTCTGATCAGTGCCAATGCCGGGCCTTCGCAGATAGCAGGCAAACGTTGTCATAAGAACTTTTTCTCAACTTCCTGGCAAAATGACCAGACACCGATGGCATTGGGTGAATACCTCAATCAGGAAGGCGTTAAGTCGATCTACATCATGGTACCGAATTACGCAGCTGGTAAAGATATGGCCAAGGGCGTCGAGAGTGTTTTTAACGGTAAAGTCATGGGTAAAGACCTGACCAAATGGGGCGCGGATGCTCAGCTCGATTTTTCAGCCGAGCTGGCCAAGGCGAAGGCTTCCGGAGCAGAAGCGTTGTATGTGTTTTATCCGGGTAAAGCCGGCGGAGCTTTTATTAAACAATATCAGCAGGCCGGATTGCAGGACAAGATGCCGCTTTACACCGCGTTCACGGTTGACTCGATCGCTTTACCAAAATTACAGAAAGCTGGTTTGAAAGGCGTACTGGGTACAAAAATGACCCAGGAATGGTCACCCGATATGGACAACCCGACTAACAAACGCTTCGTCAGTGATTATCTGAATAGATACGGCAAATATCCTGCTTTTTACGGTGCACAGGCTTATGATTCAATTATGTTGATCAAGAGTGCAGTTGAAGCTGTCGGTGGTAATCTGAAAGACAAGGATGCGATTCGTAATGCATTGATGGCAGCAGATTTTGATTCGGTTCGTGGTCGCTATACCTACGGAAACAATCATATGCCAGTTCAGAATTTCTATTTGCGCGAAGTTGTAACTGATGCAGAGGGCAGATGGACGACTAAAATTGTCAAAACTGTTTATACCAACCATCAGGATCCTTACGCTTCTCAATGTAAGATGTAGTACCTGTCTCTCCGAAAACCTGATTCTTTTGCCTCATAAAAGAATCAGGCTTTACCTAAGCACGTCGTCTCGGAATTTTTTATGGACTGGAATCTTCTCATCTCTCAGTTGATGAATGGACTACAGCTCGGACTGTTATTGTTTTTACTTGCCTCAGGACTGACCCTGATCTTCGGCATCATGGATTTTATCAATCTGTCACATGGCTCGTTTTATATGATCGGAGCTTATTTCTGCGGCACCATAGTCGCATTAAGCGGATCATTTCTGCTGGGAATTATAGTCGGATTACTCGGTGTGTTTGCTGTCGGTGCTGTTATTGAGTGGGTTATTGTGCGTAAGCTTTATTTAGCCGATCATCTCGATCATGTACTGGTTACCTTCGGTTTGATATTAATTTTCGATACGCTGGTGCATTTAATCTGGGGCGCGTCGGGTATGGCGATTCCTTTACCTGACTCGCTCAATGGTCAAATTGTACTTGGCAGTGTGGAACTGCCCAGCTATCGATTACTGATTATTGTTGCCGGCTTGATGGTAGCAGCGGCACTTTATTTTCTGGTATCTAAAACGCGTCTTGGGATGTTAATTCGTGCCGGCGCTTCAAACCGAACAATGGTCGAAGCACTCGGTGTTAATATTAACCGCCTGTTCCTGATCGTATTTGCACTGGGGGCCGCTATGGCCGGTCTGGCCGGTATGTTAATTGCGCCGATTACCGAGGCCAGCATCGGTATGGGTAATGACATCATAATCATCGCTTTCGTGGTGGTAATCGTTGGCGGCATCGGTTCGGTTAAAGGGGCTTTTTATGCTGCTATGATTCTGGGGCTAATGGATACGCTTAGTCGCTCCTATCTCGATGTGCTGTTGAATCTGGTAATGCCCAGCAATTATGCAGAGACGGCTGCACCGGCTTTGTCGGCTATGCTGGTTTATGTCCTCATGGCCGCTGTGCTCGCTTTTCGCCCGCAGGGTTTATTTCCACCTGCAGGGATGAAGTAACAATGGGCCTGTTTGAAAATGTTTCAGGTCGGATTTATGCGGCAGTGCTATTGCTACTGGCGCTGGCACCATTCATTTTTGACTGGATCGATCAACCATTTTATCTGGATTTATTGAGTCGGGCACTGATATTGGGAATTGCTGTCATCAGCCTGAATCTGATTCTGGGATTCGGTGGTATGGTCAGCCTGGGTCATGCGGCTTATATTGGAATTGGTGCCTATTGTGTTGGAATCGCTTCCTATTACGATTTTTATAATGGCTGGTTACACATAACTCTGGCCCTGTCGGTGAGTGGCTTGTTTGCGCTGCTAACAGGTGCCATCAGTCTACGTACCAAAGGTGTGTATTTTATTATGATCACCATGGCTTTCAGTCAAATGGCGTATTTTGCATTTGTCAGTCTTGAAGAGTATGGCGCCGACGACGGGCTGGTTATTTATTCGCGTAGTGAATTTCCGCAATGGATGAGCATGGAAAGCAGTACTCAGCTTTACTACTGGATTTTCACGGTACTGCTGATTGCTCTTTTCCTTAGCTGGCGTCTGGTGCTGTCCAGGTTCGGGCGGGTGATTGTCGGCTCGAAATTTAACGAGCCGCGCATGCAGGCATTGGGATTCGATACCTATCGATATCGTCTGGTCTGTTATGTTATTTCTGCGATGATCTGCAGTCTGGCCGGCGTATTACTGGGGAATTTCTCCGGTTTTATCAGCCCAGATATGATTAGCTGGGCGCGTTCCGGGGAGTTAATCTTCATGGTTATTATCGGTGGCGTCGGAACCTTTTTCGGCCCCATAATCGGAACCATGACCTTCGTTTTGCTGGAAGAAGCCCTGTCAGCTATCACTGTCTACTGGCATCTGATTTTCGGCGTGATGCTGGTCGCTCTGGTGATGTTCGGTAAGGGCGGCATTCATGGCTGGCTTAGCCTGCTTGATCGCAAGAGAGAAGATCATGGCTGATCATATTCTCAGGGTTTCCGCGCTGAATAAACATTTTGGCGGGATTCGAGCGATAGATGACGTGAACCTTAGTGTTGAGCAGGGGCGGATTCATGCCATCATTGGTCCTAATGGAGCTGGCAAGACAACTCTGATATCGCAGCTTTGCGGAGAGATAAAACCGGATAGCGGTGAAATCGAATTCGACGGCCATAGTATTGTTAAATACAGCATGGCGCGTCGTGCCCGTGAGGGGCTGGCGCGATCCTTTCAGATTACCAGTGTGTTGCTGCCGATGACTTTGCTGGAAAACGTCATGCTCGCGGTACAGGCCTCGGACGGCCATTCGTTTCGTTTCTGGGCCCCGGTTATGAAACAGGTCGCATTGAAGGAAACCGCAATGCAATACCTGGCAGAGCTCGGGCTGGATGACAGGGCCCAGCGTATCGCAGCCAATGTTTCGCACGGTGAGCAGCGCCAGCTTGAGGTGGCTATGGCGCTGGCAATGAAACCCCGCATGATGTTGCTGGATGAACCGATGGCCGGCATGGGCAAAGAGGAAGGCGGGGTTATGCTGGATATTTTAAACAGGCTGAAAGGTAAGGTTACTATTCTGCTGGTAGAGCACGATATGGATGCCGTGTTTCGTATGGCGGACCAATTATCGGTGATGGTAAATGGCCATATCATCGCCACTGATACAGTTGACAATATTCGTAGTAACGAGGAGGTTCAGAGAGCTTACCTGGGTGATGGCAATGCTTGAACTGAACGCAGTTGAAGCTTTTTATGGCACGATTCAGGCACTGTTCTGCATGAGCCTGCGCTGTGAGGAAGGACAGGTTACGACCCTGCTTGGGCGAAATGGCATGGGTAAAACCACGACCGTTGCTTCCATTGTAGGCACGATTGCCACTCGTAGTGGAGAAATCCGTTTCGATGGTGAAATCATTAACGCTAAACCGGCTTATGAGGTGGCACAACTGGGAATCGGACTCGTGCCCGAAGGGCGCCAGATCTTCCCGAACTTGAGTGTATACGAAAACCTGGTGGCGACTGCGGCCAACTACAGCGGCAGCGGTAATCCATGGACACTGCAAAGAGTACTCGAATTTTTCCCGCGCCTGAGCGAGCGCCTGAACAATCAGGGTAGCCAGCTTTCCGGTGGTGAACAGCAAATGCTGGCGATAGGGCGAGCCTTAATGCTGAACCCCCGCCTGTTGATACTCGATGAAGCAACTGAAGGGCTGGCACCGTTGATTCGTCAGGAAATATGGCGCCGCCTTGAGCAACTTAAGCAGTCCGGACTGACTATCCTGTTGATAGATAAAAATATAAACGAGTTTGTGCATATAGCCGACAGGCACTACATCGTCGAAAAAGGCAGCGTGGTCTGGCAGGGTGATTCAGCAGCACTGAGCGGTGACACAGAATTGAAATCACGTTATCTGGGTATTTAGTTTATGATAGTTGCAAAGCAGAGAATTCGGGTGGAATGGGCACACTGTGACCCGGCCGGTATCATATTCAATCCGCACTATTACATCTGGATGGATGCTGGAACCCATGCGCTGATTCGTGCCGCGGGATTTGAATTTGCCAGAGAAATACGTGAGGATAAACTGTTTAGAGGTTTTCCGCTGGTAGCCAGCAATATGGCTTTTAAACGTCCCCTGTATTTTGGTGATATTACCGTGTTGACTTCTCAGGTGGAGAAGTTTGGTAATAGCTCGTTTGTGGTACAGCATGAATTCTGGCAGGGCGATGATCCGCAACCGGTCGCAACCGGATCTGAGGTCCGGGTATGGGGTTATTCGGATGCTGAGCTGCCGGAGAAGCTGGTGGCGCAGACTTTTCCTGAGGAGCTGAAGAAATTGTTGTCTGTTGATGGGGTTGTGGATACCAGTCCGTAACCCTGGCAGTAAAGGTAATCCCTGGTCCAGTACGACAGTACCAAAAGCGGACTCTTCAATGTCACTAAGCATTGGTATTGAATTGACAGGCATCAGCTTGTTGGTTTACTCTATTTTTGCGCAACCTGTAACAAGTTTGAAGTTAGACAATAATTAATAACAGGGGATCGTATAAATGAAAATCAAAACAAGTCTCGTGTGGGCTGTTCTAGCTACCTTCTTCTGGGTGGGAACTGTACAGGCCCAACAATCTCAACATGGCAATACCAAAGGGCACTTCAGCGTCAGTGCTAATGGGGCTGCCACCTATTCGGTTCCAATCAAAATTCCACCCGGTACCAATGGTATGCAACCCAGGATTTCACTCGTCTATAACAGCCAGGGCGGCAATGGTCTCGTCGGCAAGGGTTGGTCGATTGGTGGGTTGTCTGCTATCACCCGGTGTCCAGCGACCATGGCGGTCGATGGAAATATAGGTAGTGTTTCCTATAACCAGAATGATCGCTTTTGCCTGGATGGGCAAAGGTTGATAAACGTCGGCACCAGTTCGACCTATTTCACACCGGGAGACAGCTACCGTACCGAAATCGATAGCTATAAACAGGCCAAAGCGGCAGGGAAGTGTGGTAGCGGACCCTGCTATTTCACCGTCACCAACCAACAGGGTACGGTTTTGACCTATGGATCCACCAAACCGGACCAGCAAATTCTCGCCATTGGCAAGGAAGAAGTGCGTGTATGGGCGTTAACGGAGGTTAAGAATACTAACAACAATTACTACACTATTACTTACACCATCGATAACACTACTACAGGCCAATACTACCCACAGTCCATCACCTATACAGGAAACCTCAAAGTTGACCCGCAACGCAGCGTCACCTTCAACTACGAATCCCGCATGGATC
>JAAEOZ010000233.1 GCA_024222685.1 Gammaproteobacteria bacterium
ATGCACAAAGTTTTATTCAGAGTGTAATTTCTTCAATGTCGGAAATCCTCATTGTCTGTGATATTAACGGCCACATACAGCAGGTGAACCAGGCTTTACTCGACAATATCGGTATCAAAGAGTCCCAGATAACGGGCAAACCCCTGTCAATGCTGTTTAGCGAAAAATACCTGCCCATGGTCGCAGACTTTCCCGAGCATATTCGCTCCGGCTCATTGATTGATTGCGAAGTCGATTTAGTCAATTCGAACCAACAACCGGTACCTATGGCGCTTAACTGCAACGCTCGCTTCGACTACGACGATCGGCTCTCCGGCCTGGTAATAACGGGTCGACCTTTGGGTGAATTGCGTAAAGCCTACGATGAACTACACCTCGCCCACGAAGAACTCAAGACCGCACAAAAACATTTAATCCAGTCCGAAAAAATGGCAACCCTGGGCCGCCTGGTTGCCGGTGTCGCCCACGAACTTAACAACCCGATCAGTTTTCTATTTGGTAACATGCATGCATTAAACGGTTATCAGGATAAATTCAAAGTCTATCTAGGCGCTATCCATAACAATGTCAGTAAAAAAGAACGCGAAACATTGCGTAAGAACTTACGCATCGATCATATGTTAAATGACATACCTCCTCTGGTCGAAGCCTCGATGGAAGGTGCTGAACGCATCAGCGAAATAGTGCAAAATCTGAGAGTGTTTTCCACGCCGCAGGAAAGCAAAAAACAGTCATTTGATTTAATAAACGTCCTGAAACGCGCGACCAGGTGGGTGCTCAAGGCCACGACAATAAAACTCGAAATTACTGAACATTATCCCGAGCACCTGAACCTGATCAACAACGAAGGCTATATCCATCAAATTCTGGTTAACCTGATACAAAACGCCATCGATGCGATGCAGCAGGTAGAGCAACCAAAACTCGATATTAAACTGAAACAGGATAAAAAACATTTACACATCCATATCCACGACAATGGCCACGGCATCGAAGAAACCGACCTGCTAAAGGTCTTCGACCCCTTTTTTACCACCAAGGCAGTCGGCAACGGTACCGGCCTCGGGCTTTATATCAGCTATGGCCTGGCTACCGAGCAGTGCCAGGGTAATTTGAGTGTACAAAACCATGCCGAGGGTGGCGCAGAATTTATTTTTAGCCTGCCGCTGGAGGTCAGGGCATGAGCGCATTCAAGCTGCTCTGGTTGCAGTCGGGCGGTTGTGGTGGATGCAGCATGTCGGTGCTGAATACCGAGGCGCCCGATTTCTATAGCTGCCTGCAATATCATAATATCAGTTTGCTCTGGCACCCTTCGTTCAGCGAAGCCTGCACCGATGATTTCATGTCATTACTAGACAGCATTGAAAATGGCTCCATTAAAATCGATGCACTATGCCTCGAGGGCTCGGTGATGATGGGCCCAAACGGTACCGGGCGATTTCACAGGTTAAGTGGCACAAATCGCCCAATGTTTGAAGTACTGCGAAGCCTGGCAGGAAAGGCTCGTTATACACTGGGCATTGGAAGCTGTGCCGCTTTTGGTGGCATTACCATGTCAGGCTCAAACCCCGGAGAGGCTACCGGTCTTCAATACGAGAGCAAACACCCTGGCGGCCTGCTCGGAGCCGACTGGAAAAGTCCCGATGGTTTTCCAGTGATAAACATCGCCGGATGCCCAACCCATCCAAACTGGGTAATCGAAACTTTGATACAACTTGCCGAAGATGACCTGAACACCGAGCAACTCGACAGTTTTAATCGGCCGCGTAGCTATACCGATCACCTGGTTCATCATGGCTGCCCGAGAAACGAATACTACGAATTCAAGGCCAGTACCAGGCGACCCTCCGAACAAGGCTGCCTGATGGAGCATCTGGGTTGTCTCGGCACGCAGGCACGCGCGGACTGTAACAGGCGCCTGTGGAATGGTGACGGCTCCTGCCTGCGAGGCGGTTATGCCTGTATCAATTGTACTGCACCCGGCTTCGAAGAACCCGGTCACTGTTTTACCGAAACACCGAAAATTGCCGGAATTCCAATTGGTCTGCCGACCGATATGCCAAAGGCCTGGTTTGTCGCACTGGCCTCACTCGCTAAAGCGGCAACCCCGGAACGTCTGAAAATCAATGCGACATCAGACCACATCCGCATTTCTCCGGGGCAGTATAGCCGAAAGAAGAAAAGATGAACGAAGACAAAACAAGTCGTATTCTCGGACCCTTCAGTCGCGTCGAAG
>JAAEOZ010000234.1 GCA_024222685.1 Gammaproteobacteria bacterium
CACCATTAGCGTGCCATGGTTAGACGCGGCGTTTTCAATCAGGTACCCAATCGCCTTACCACCGCCACCGCCGGACATGTTCTCGTAGGAAGCAGACTTGATGATACCTGCTTTGCTCAGCGCCTCCCCTGTACCACGGGCCGTGCCATCCCAACCCCCACCGGCACCACCGGGAATTAGAAAATGAATCGAATCGATATCTGACGAAAAAGCCGATGTGGATGCCATAGTCAGGCCAACACTGCTGGCAAGCGCCAGGCCTAATAAGTGCCGACGTGTTATTTTATTTCTTTGAAACATGGTTACCCCTCCTGATTATAGATAAGAAGTCATAACATACGCCGATAGACTCAAACCGAGAAGCATTTTGAAGATAATGAGTTTTTACCACATAAACTGCATATTGTTCATATTGTTCACGGTTCTTTTAAAAACCAGGATTTAGACGCTGCAATAGTGTCGCTGGGGCCGTAGTGCGACTGGCGAAACATCACCGCTGGAAAACAGGTGAATTCACAGCCAATACTTGGAATTGAGCCCTGTCAGGGCGGGTATGGTAGAACATCCTGCTGAGTATCCATGTTTAAGCTATCAATATAATGCTATAGATAAGCCTATAGAACTCATAACACCCCATTTTCTCTATAAGACACTGGCTAAAACAGATAAGACGAGGCAAAAACGATATACTGCTTTATTTGATAAAATAATACCTGACCATACGCTTGAAGAAATACGCCATTCAATTAACCGGGCCTGGGTATTGGGAGATGGCTGGTTCAAGCAACAGATAGGGTTTATCGGGTGGAAAATCAGAATCAATTTACTCTGACCCCTTGATTGTTTGGCCCCGAATAACAATTGATACGGGAAGTCACAGAGTTGATTAAAAGCAACAGAAGCAGAATCCTGATCGCCTGTTGTGGCGCTCATTTGATTCAGGATGGCCTGGTAGCACTTCAATATGTATTGCTACCGATTCTGGCTCAGGTCTTCAGTTTGAGTTATGCACAGGTTGGATTACTTCGTGCCGTCAGCACCAGCGTTATGTCTGCACTGGAAATTCCTTCTGGAGTGTTAGCAGAAAAATTCGGTGAACCGAAATTACTTGTATTCGGGCTTTTCTGTGCCGGTGCGGGTTATTTTGTCGTCGCTTACGCAGACAGTTTTTACTGGATTATTGGCGGTTTTTCAGTGGCCGGTATCGGTGCCGCATTTCAGCATTCACTAGCTTCATCATTAATTACAGGTAGTTTTGATAGAAGCGGTCATCGACCTGCGCTGGGTGTTTATAATTCGTCTGGTGATCTGGGTAAGCTCACTTACACCGCTCTTCTAAGCCTGGGATTAGGTATCGGCCTGGCATGGAATTTTACAGTGGCTGTGTTAAGTTTTCTAGCTATAGCATTTGCTATTTTTGTCCCGGCGCTTACCCGGTCAGCGCAGAAGCGCGGTAGGCGGAAGAATCGCTTATCCAGGCGCATACCAGGACCCAAAAGCTGGGGGGTTAAAAATCGAAAACACTTTTTCTGGTTAAACGTCACGGTTTCTCTGGATAGTCTCATTCAGGCAGTGTTTCTTACTTATATAGCGTTTGTACTTATCGAAAAGGGATCCGGGGAAAGCCTCGCATCAATCGCGGTTGTACTGACCTTAACTGGTGGCATGGTAGGCAAATTTTGTAGCGGTTTTTTAGCGGCCCGGCTGGGAGATCGCAATTCATTCCTGTTGCTACAGATCTTGACTATCGGCGGGCTGTTGTTACTACCTGTATTTTCGAGTTTGGTTACCTTGTTATTTTTACCATTCCTGGGATTGGTAATCCAGGGAACATCGACTGTTACCTATGGTTCGGTTTCTGATTTTATAGACATCGAATACCAGGCTCGAGGATACGCGTTGATCTATACGCTTTCGGGAATTACTTCGGTGACCGGGCCGTTTCTGTTCGGATATATCGCAGACAATTTCGGGCTCGACTCTTCTTTGAATTTGCTGGCCGTATTAGCCTGTGTAACTTTGCCCACCAGCTTTGTTCTGAGGTCAAAATGAAATATCCTGAAATGGCGGGCCTTCAAGGGGTCAGGGCAGTTTTCTTTCCCTGAAAAATGACCAGATGACATCGCTGGCGTGGATGTCCAGGTTAACCCGGCCCGCGATTTCAGGAGGAATGAAATCAGTTACTCCGGGCCAGTTATGCCCACCGTTAAAAACCGCGTATAGCGATACCTGAGCGTTCGCATTACAACCTGTCGATTCATACACTCTAACCCGTGTGCCGGGCGATTGACCTGCTTCAGGCAGATTCCTGCTATTGACCCGGGAGCTACACTGATTGCGTTCTGACCAGAATTTTAGCGATTCACTCATCGACATGGTAACCGCCTGCTGATTGCCATTTGCGTCCTGAATGCTAAGCCCATTCCAGGGTACCTTGCTGTCGGCGGTACCGTGAATGTAAAGCATACTAACCGCAGACTGGTGTTGACAGTCAATCGACATACCGGCATATCCGCTTGCCGCGACTGATGCGAATCCTGCAAACCTTTGCGGTGCATAGCAGGCCAGTCGTTGAGTCATAAAACCGCCATTAGAGAGACCGGTGATGTAAATTCTACGACTATCTATATTTTGAGTTGTTTGTATCGCGTCGATGATTTTTAACAAATAGTCCGAATCGTTAGGGGACTCCCTATATCCCGCGATGCCGTGCAGGTAATTCCATTGTTGATCAATTGCCTGTGGGTAAGCGACGATGAAGCCGCCATGATCTGCGCGTGTATTGAAGTCCGACAGATCAGCCATGCGCTGAGTTCCACCGCCGCGGCCATGCAATATCAGAACCAGCGGCACTGGTTCCTGTGGATTAATATGGCTAGGCATATAAAGTAAATAAGGGCGAGAATCACCCTCGTGTTCCACACTTAGTGTCAACTGTTCAGCCAAAACCTGATGGCTAAGAAAAAGTATCATTGATGCAATTAGCTGACGAATACTCATATCAGGTCCTGTCGGCAGTGACCAGTGTCTTGCGATCGAACTCAATTTTTTCATACCAGCTTATGGCTATGCCAGCGAGAATGATTAATATTGCACCGGCATATACAGCAGGTTTGGGATGTTCTGCAAAAACTAGCCAGCCGATTAAGATCGCCCACACAACGGTAATGTATTCAAATGGTGCGATCACGTGAATGCGCCCGAACTGTAAGGCGTGCACGATAGTGTACTGCGCAAAGATAGTAATACAGCCGAGCAGAATCATCAGTAAAAGTGAAGTTGTATCCGGCGTTTCCCAGTAAAAGATCATGAATGCACCGGTTATCAACAGAAATACCACGGCAGCATAGAAAACCATTAGTTCGCTATTCTCGGATCTGGACATCTTACGTGTCTGTATAGCCAGCATGGCGAATAAAAATGCACCTGCCAGTGCATAGAAACTACCCGATAATTCAAATCCATCAGCTCCGGGCTGAATAACGATGAGAACACCTGTGAAACCTGCCAGGAGGATGATCATTCTGTTAAAACCTACCGGCTCACCAAGTAGCGGGCCGGATAAAGCAGTCATAAATAATGGTGCTGTCAGCGCAATCGAGGTGGCGCTGGCCAGAGGTATCTGTGTGACTGCCATGTAATAGCAGAAGAACGCGAGGAAATTGTAGGTGGTTCGAATCAAATGATCAGCCGGTCGCCGGGTTATGAAACCTGATCGTCCCTGTTTGAGGGTGATAAAAAGGCCAGATCCAATGACAATTACGAGACTGCGTATAAATAAAAGTTGCAGCAACCAGTAGTCAGATGTCAGCCACTTGATTAAAGCATCCTGTATTGAAAATAATGACATTGAAATCAGACAAAGCGCTACTGCAATCATTGGCCGATCGTGTCGCCCATGTTTAAGAATTGTCAAAGTACTATCCCGGCGAATTTATAATGGTAATGTAGTTCATTTACGCATAGCATAATAGCTTATGTCTAAACGGCAAATTACCACCAGATATAAACTGGCTACATTGGTAGCTCAGGCAACTCATGAAGCTGGTACTAACTCTACTGGAATCATTCCGCCCGTGCACCTGTCGACAACTTATCAGCGCGATGCTGATAATGGCTATTCCAGTGGTTTTTCTTATGGCAGGCCCGACAATCCAACCATCCGACATCTCGAATCTGTTTTGACTAAACTCGAAGAAGGCGAAGAGGCACTGGCATTTGGTTCCGGAATGGCAGCAGCAACAGCCGTATTTCAGTCGCTGCAGCCCGGTGATCACGTCATAGCACCCAGAGTGATGTACTGGTCACTACGCAACTGGCTGACAGGTATGGCAACTCAATGGGGCTTGCAGGTGAGTTTTGTGACAATGGATGATCCGGCAGCCCTGGAGGCTGAAATCAAGCCTGGTATCACGCGACTGATCTGGGTAGAAACGCCGGCAAATCCGCTTTGGTCGATAACTGATATCCAGTGTGTCAGTGAAATTGCCCATGCGGTTGGTGCCTTACTGGTAGTAGATTCAACCGTGGCGACACCAGTTTTAACTAAACCGTTGCTACTCGGTGCCGATATTGTCATGCATTCGGCTAGCAAATATCTGAACGGGCATTCCGATGTGCTGGCCGGCATACTTGTCGCTTCAGAGCAGAGTGAATTCTGGTTAAAAATCAAAAATACCCGAACCAGTCTTGGTGGAATATTAAGCCCGCGAGATGCATCCGAGCTAATTCGGGGCTTGAGAACCTTACACCTGAGAGTTCGCGAGAGTAGTCTATCTGCGCTGGTTATAGCCAGGCATTTTGAACTTCATGCTGGCGTTTCTTCGGTTTTGTACCCCGGCTTGCCGAATCACCCTGGGTATGAGCTGGCCCGCAAACAAATGACAGGTGGCTTTGGTGGCATGCTTTCGCTGCGGATTAAAGGTGGAGAGCTCAGCGCGATTAAGGTCGCGGCAGAAGTCAAACTATGGAAGCGGGCGACTTCGCTTGGTGGCGTTGAAAGCCTGATCGAACACCGTGCAAGCATCGAAGGCGCGGGTACACCAGTACCGGATGACTTGCTGCGTTTATCGGTTGGCATTGAAGCCGTTGAAGATTTAATTTCAGATCTCGAAGCGGCACTGGCCAGTATTTAACGGGTCTTATCAAGCAGTTCGGCTTTTCCGGCTTTTACACGAATCCAGTTAATAGACTGCAATATCGAACGACGGTTTATAAGCCAGCGTTCGAGTTTATATTTACCTGGAAATTCCAGCAGTATTAATCCGATAATAATTGTTAACAGACCCTGGCCAGGCAGCACCAGCATGGCTATTCCGAGCAGAACCAGCAGCAAGCCCAGCAAATTTTTGGCGATAAATAATATGATCTGTAAAAACTGATTCTGGTTTTTCCAGCGGATGCGATGACGTTCAGGAAATGAGAAATAATCTTTTGGCAGTCGAATCAAAACAATTGGCACCGTAATCAGGGTTATCAGAAACGATGCAATGGAAAAGAAAAACAGCCACCAAAGTAGTGTTTCGTTATTGTAAAACCAGTCAAGCATGCTACCGAGTTTATATTATTTGTGTTGAACAAAAAGTATAAGTTGATATGGATAATTCATCCCGTTCTAGTCCTGATTAAGCAAGAAAAATATAAATTCCTGCACATAGCCAGCTAATTGCAAGAAGTAACCAGGGTAGCCAGGGAAGCCGATAAACAATCTGTATTTCAGGCTCTATCTGCCTGTCGTCGTCGGACTGAGATTTCGAAGCCTTAAGATTCCTGTCCAGTTCACGAGCTTTAACTTTCTGCTTTTTCTTATATTGGTCGATGCCTTTCTGTATGCCCTGAGCAATTAATTTGGTTTGTTCTTTGGTCTGCCCTGGCTTTTGTGTACCTTTGGCGATCTTCATCGCTTCGTCTTTGGTTTCGGATGAGGGTTTTTGATTTTTTGAATATCGGCTCATAGAATCTGTTTTAAATTCGGTATTTGATGTTCATTATACGCAGCAAGTAGTGATTTGGCTCAAAAAATGGCAGTGTCAGATTTTTTGATTAATGGAGTCATTTTTTAGATTTGAGTTCTGTTTACGAAAGCGGACATTGGAAGTTGAAGCCAATGTTTTTGAGTTGTGCTCGAAGAGGGTATACAACTACAGGGTGAATCATGTTGGTATTTATAAAAAAGCACGTTATTGGTCTTGTAATCGGGTCTTGCTGCCTGGCACTTCTATTGATTGGCCTTGCACTCTGGTGGCGTGCCAATTGGCTGGCTTATCAAGTCTATGCACCAGCAAGCAGCGCCAATAGTCAAGCCCCTTTCCTGGTGGTTTTACACGGTACGGGTGGCGATGCGCGAACGACGCAAAAGTGGCTCGGCTTCGATGAATTTGCCGACGAACATGGCTTTGTAGTGATCTATCCGCATAGCCCGGATGGGCAATGGGACGCCGGTGCAGGGGTGCTGGAACCGGGCACGGGCGAGCGCACCCGCAGAGACGATATCGGCTATATCGTCAAGATCATCGAGGAAGTGGCTGAGACCCACTCGCTGGACAGAGAGAAAGCCTTTGTGGTCGGTATTTCGGATGGTGCTTCGATGGCATTTCGACTGTCCTGCAAACTCGATGGAAGCTTCGCGGGACTGGCGAGCGTGGCGGCAACGATCCCGGTTTACGCCAACAAAAACTGCACCACCGTTAAACCGCTCTCCGCACTTTTTATCCATGGCAAGCAAGATACTGTTCTGCCCTTGGATGGAATAGTGTATCGCGGAATCAGGATATACCTTTCGCTGGAAGAATCCGTCGACTGGTGGCTATCGAGAAACGGCTGTGATCGGCAGGATGGGGATCGACGTTACCAACCTTATGTCGGCCGGGTCGAGCGGCTGCAGGTTAAACGTTGCCGAGACAATACCGAAGTACGGGTTTATCGTGTGAACGATGGCGGTCATTCCTGGCCCATGAGAGATCATCCCGGGGGATTGACAACGGGTCATGTCAATCGAGATATAGATGCGACGGCAATCATTGTCGAATGGTTGATGGAGCTAAGGTAAATCTTCGAAGTTTGACAAATTGCGCCCCTCCGACTACGGGTTAGAAAGCTCTCCACCTGCCCATTGATCATAGCTGCCACCCTGCGGTGTTATACAACAGCGCTTTGACAGGTTTTTTATTCACCATCCAGAGGCATACGGAAAGTAACCATGGGTGATCGGCTAAAACCATGCTTTTCATAAAAACGATGAGCCCCATTATTGTCGTCATCGGTTAACAATGTTATGCGCTTACAGCCTTTTCCTTTGGCAAATTCAATAGCTTGCCTGATAAGTTTTGAACCGACACCTTGCCCCCTTCCATTGGGTGATACAACCATATCTTCTAGCAAAGCCACAGGTTCTCCAAGTGCGGTTGAAACTGTATATAGAAGATTAACCATAGCAATGATTTCACCATTATTACGTGCAATCAGAATATCGCCCACTTCTGTGCCATTAATCACAGTTGCCAGCCCTCTTGCCTGTGCCCCTCGGTCTGGTAAAAACTCCGCTTCCTGAGCAAAGAGCGAATCGAGTAGCTCGCAGAGCTTATCGATATCATTTAACGTCGCTATTGTGATTTCCAAAATATTTGTTTTAAGACTGTGAGTGTTTGACAGTTATATTATGGGGAACTCTAAGTTCCGTTATACAGTTTTTATGTCACAGGGTTATTACCTGATCAGGCATGTTCCCAGCCAATGCCTCGTACAAATTCGGAAAGCATCCGATGGTAGCACCCTCTACCAGCTTGCCGTCTATTTCACGCTCCCAGCAACATTGGTCGCAGCCCATCAGCATAATATTTTGTTCCTTTGCAACTTTGGCTAATCGCTCTCCTATAGGATCACCCTGCACCAAAACATAATTGTTGTCTTCGAAAAAGAACATGCCTACAACTTCAGGGCCGTGTGACTGTTCTTCGAGTTGGGGAAGAATCATTTTTCCAAGTTTGTATGAGACCGTGTGACCCTGGCTGGAAAAGATGTATGCAACTTTCATTTAGTATCCTCTTTGTTGGTTGTTGGATTGTGTGACAGCATAACAGTTACATTAGCGGAACCTCATGTTCTGTTATAAATATATATCAAGGCCACTTTATATCACTCAAAGTAAACTATAATCAACAAGATAGCGAATCCCTGTGTCGTTATACATCCCCGGAATATCGTGACACGGGTAATAAGAGCTTAAGGACGAAAATATTTTTTAGATAAAAACCGTTTTACAAAAAGTATTCCAATCGACTAGATTTTCGGCACACGCCGCGAGATATTACTGAGATGCAAAACCCGGGCGACATAAATACCACCGCCGGTAATCAGCAAGATTCCTGCCCAGGAGAGCATTGTCGGTAGCGTGCCGAAAAATAGATAACCAAAGATCACCGCGGAAACAATTTCGAAGTAGGTAAATGGTGCGAGGGTAGACGCGTCGGCATGTGCGAACGCATAGACCAGTAGGGTTTGATTTACCGCGCCGGAAAGAATTAACAAAGCAATATACGGCCAGGCCCCGGCAGGGATCGGTTGCCAGGAACCTGGTAGCAGGAAACTCAGAGCGATTGTTGCACAAACTGCACCGAAGAATGCAGTCACAAGCGGTGGTGAAACTGCACCGAGTTTGCGGTTCAATGCCAGCTGAATACTGACCACCATGGCACAGATAAAGACATATACCGTACCGAAATTAATTTGACCAAACTCGGGTCGCATCACCAGTAGTACTCCGATGAAGCCGGTAAAGATGCCAATCCACACTGTCCAGTTCGCACGTTCACCGAGGCACAGAACAGCGATGATGACCAGCAAAAAAGGATAGGCGTAGAGGATAGCAATGGCATCGGCGTAATCGACTGTTTTGGCGCCGAGTACAAAAAACGAAGTGCCGGCTGCCATAGTTAATCCGCGCGTCATCTGGATCAATGGTCGAGAAGGTCTCATACCTTTAAGGCCATATTTCCAGATCAGGAAGGGCGCAAGAAGCAGGCTCATGCCGGCAAAACGAATCCAGGCTACCTGAAACGCCGAGAGTTGATCACCGAGAAGTTTCATGATTGCACCGGCAAATGCGGCGATCGACAGGCCTAGCATAACCAGCAGGATTCCACGCGAGTTAGAAGCTTTTGTGAGATGGTTGATGTTATTGTTCACTGCGGGATCATAGCTTATATGCGACTAACCACGAATTGAAAAATGAATTTACCGAAGCAGCTTCTTTACGCACTCTCGACATCCAGACAGGCTCGCCCGGAATATTACCGATTATAAGCGGTAGAAGTCCCCGATATTAAGTGGATAGTCAGAAGACTCGTCATTTGGTAATAGTCCGACATTTTCGATGATTCTTATCCGAGGTTTCCATTAATCGAACTACTTCTTGCCTGGATTCTTTGGTAAAAAGTTTAATATTTGATTTACTCATCTGACGATTGTCACCGAACATCAGTTATTCTGTCAGTATCAAAAAAGGATTAACCCGGTCGATTTCTATTCGCCCGGGTTAATCCAATTGACTAAGATAGCTTATCTTATATCTTTCAATCTGGTGTTTACCCGCGTGGCGTAATCCGAATCCGCTTTTTCATACTGCAACAGCATGCGTTGCTGAGCAGATTCACTGGCATGTATCAGCCCGGAGGCGATATTGTCAGCAAGCTGGTTTTTCTGTTCTTCGTCCATAACTTGGAACAAATCGCCCGCCTGACTGTAATAGTCATCTTCATCCTGACTATGGGTCTTGATCCATGCCTCGCTTTCCAACGGCATTGGCGGTTCACCAAATTCTGATTCCGGTGCTGGCGCGCCCTGATTAACCTGATCATTGGGGTAGAAATTTACCCCGCCCGCCACCCAACAAGCTCCACTCATCAGTCCGTCACGTTGATAGTTGTTAATCGGGCAGCGCGGCTGGTTAATCGGGATCTGATTAAAGTTGGCACTCAGGCGATAGCGATGTGCATCCTGATAGGCCAATAGGCGTGCCTGCAACATCTTGTCGGGTGAAGCGCCGACACCTGGTACCAAATTACTTGGAGCGAATGCAACCTGTTCGGTTTCGGCGAAATAATTTTCAACATTACGGTTTAGTTCCAGCATACCGATCTTGACCAACGGGAAATCCTTGTGTGGCCATACCTTGGTCAGATCAAACGGATTGATATGATAACTGCTTGCCTCAGATTCGGTCATGATCTGTAACTCCACCGACCATTTCGGAAAGTCACCTCGTTGAATGGCATCTACCAAATCGCGTTGAGCACCGGCCGGATCCATCTTAACCGCTTCCTCGCTGGTTACCGTTTTAATACCTTGCTGGGTTTTGAAATGCCATTTTATCCAGTAGCGAACGCCATCCCTGTTCCACAGGCTTAAAGTGTGCGAGCTGAAGCCGTGCATGTGTCGATACGAAAGTGGAATGCCACGGTCGGACATTAATATTGTTGCCTGATGCAACGACTGCGGGTGGTTGGCCCAGTATTGGTACACCGATGCAGGGTCAGCCAGGTTGGTCTGCGGATTTTTCTTCTGCGAATGAACAAAGTCTGGAAACTTGGACGGATCGTTCAGGAAGAAAACCGGTGTATTATTGCCAACCAGGTCGAAGTTTCCTTGATCCGTATAGAACTTAACCGCAAATCCCCGCGGATCTCTGGCATAGTCGCTAGAATCTTGTCCACCTCCGACAGTTGAAAATCTTAGAAATACTTCAGTCATTTTTCCTGGACCGCTAAGAAAGTCAGCGGTCGTAAATTCAGAAAGATCTTTTTCCAGCGTAAAGATGCCATATGCTCCTGTACCACGCGCGTGAACCACTCGCTCAGGGATTCTTTCACGGTTGAAATGGGCCAGTTTTTCAAACAGGCGGAAGTTATCAAAGGTCAGTGATCCTCTAGGACCGGCACTAATACTGTTGTTATCGTCAGCAACAGGTGCCCCAGCCGAGGTAGTAAGAATTGTTTTGCTCATGTTAATAGCCTTTAGTAATCGAATGACTGCAATATACTAAGGCAGTTATATAAATTAATAAAATTAATTGTATTTACATAATTAATAGTTATAAACTATAAAAATCAATTATGGCCCAGGGATAAAATATAGAGAGTACTGTCAATTTAACTCCTCGTATCCTACTCTGGATCAATGAAAACTTATAAACGCTATCGATAACCTAAACCAACACGGCAAGGAGAAAAGCAAGTCATAAAATTCAAGGCTGTCAGGCAAGCTCAACGCTTTCTAGCCGCTTAGATTTAAATTGTCAGTGCCGTTAAATTCATCTGGATACTCCTCTAGCAACATTGTCGCTGTATTAATGTATCAGCTAAACTGGGGAGGATTAGCGCACGATTAAAGGTGTTTAATCAGTTTACGTGATAAACCGAGCCTGGACTCAATGCGAAATTACTAGGACTATGCTTCGAAATAACAAACTCTCTTTGACCAGTAGTCACTGGGGAACCTACCGCGTCGAAACCGAAAACGGTGTTGTAAAAACATTGCACGGTTTTGAAGAAGACGCCGATGTATCACCCATCGGCTCCGGGATCGTTGACGTGCTCGATGCGCCGTCGCGAATCAAAGCACCGATGATCAGGAAAAGCTGGCTCGAATCGGGCCCTGGCAGCAACAATCATTTGCGCGGCGTTGAACCTTTTGTCGAAGTGACATGGCAACAGGCTGAAAAACTGGTTGCGGAAGAATTGTCCCGGGTTAAAACAAAATTTGGTAACGAGGCTATTTTTGGCGGTTCCTATGGCTGGTCGAGTGCAGGTCGGTTCCATCATGCGCAAAGCCAGCTGCATCGCTTTCTAAAGTGTATCGGCGGCTATACCCGTTCTGTCGGTACTTATAGTTTCGCTGCGGCGGAAGTGATCGTGCCGCACGTGCTGGGTGATTTTTGGGCTTTGTTGCTGGAAACCACCAGTTGGCGTTCAGTGATTGATCAGGGCCAGTTAGTGGTCGCTTTTGGTGGTATGCCGTGGAGGAACGGGCAGATTAATGCCGGAGGTATCGGTCGTCACGTACAACAGGAACATATGATTGAAGCGCGTGATGCAGGCATCGAGTTTGTTAATGTCGGCCCTGTTCGTACTGATGTTGACGACTCACTGAATGCGCTGTGGCTCGCAATACGACCGGGAACCGATTCGGCGATGTTGATTGCGATTGCGAAAACACTGCTTGATGAGCAACTCGCAGATAATGATTTCATACAGCGATACACAGTTGGCATCGACGAATTTCAGAAATATCTGAATGGTGTCGATGACGGCATTATCAAAGACGCCGACTGGGCGTCAGCAATTTGTGCGATTCCGTCACAGCAAATCAGCGAACTCGCACGACGCATGTCGGTAAACCGAACCATGATATCGGTCAGCTGGTCGTTAACCCGTCAACACCATGGCGAACATGCATTCTGGGCTGCGATTACTGTGGCAGCAATGTTGGGCCAGATAGGCCTGCCGGGTGGTGGTATAGCATTTGGCTACTCAACTACAAACGGCATTGGTGGGCATAATACCAAGGTGCCGGGGGCATCCTTGCCGCAGGGGCAAAATCGGATTACAAGCTTCATACCGGTGGCTCGTATTAGCGACATGTTGTTACACCCGGGTGCTCCGTTCGAATTCAACGGCGGTCTCTACGAGTATCCCGATATACACCTGGTCTACTGGGCCGGCGGCAACCCGTTTCATCATCACCAGGACCTGAACAAAATGCTCGAAGCCTGGCAAAAACCCGATACCATCGTGCTAAATGACTGGTGCTGGAACAGCACGGCCAGACATTCGGATATTGTGCTGCCCTGTACCACGACCCTCGAACGCAATGACATCGCTATCTCTCCGCGGGATCCCTACGTGATCGATATGCAACAGGCGATAAACCCGATTGCTTCGAGCCGCAATGACTATGATATTTTCTCGGGCATCGCAGCTGAGATGGGTATAGAGGAAAAGTTCACCGAAGGACGCGATGAACAACAATGGATAGAGTCGATTTATGAGGCTACCGTCGCACGCGCGAAAGACAAGGGTATTGATATGCCGGGTTATGCTGAATTCAAAAAGTCCGGCTGGTTTAAGGCTGAGCCACCCATCGAGCCAGTGGTGATGCTGAAAGCCTTTCGCGATGATCCGATTGCGAATCCTCTGGCAACACCCTCGGGCAAAATTGAAATACATTCCGCGGTTGTGGCCGGTTTTAAATACCAGGACTGTCCGGGTCATGCGACCTGGATGGAACCGCTGGAGTGGCTCGGCGGCGATACCAGCAGTTTTCCATTGCATTTAATTTCCAGTCAACCGAAGACCAAACTTCATTCTCAACTGGATCACGGCAGTCATTGCCGAGCGGCGAAAATTAATCAGCGTGAACCGATTATGCTAAATCCGCTCGATGCCAAAGCCAGGAGCCTCGACGATGGAGATATTGTGCGTGTGTTTAACCAGCGTGGTGCCTGTCTTGCTGGCGTGATAGTCGATGATCAGGTGATGCCTGGCGTCGTGCAAATGAGTACCGGTGCCTGGTATGACCCGCTCGATTCGGCCGAGCCGGGAAGTTTGTGCAAGCATGGCAATCCAAACATGCTGACCCCCGACTTCGGCACATCCCGGCTTGCACAGGGACCGATAGCGCATACCTGTCTGGTTGAGGTAGAACCTTATCCTGATCCTGATCCTGTTCCGCAGGTTACGGCTTATGATCCACCCGTAATCCTGCGGCAAGATGATCAGATTTGAACTGGTTGTTAAGCAGGGGGCCTAGATTAACCGGTCATTGCGATGACACATTTTAACGCTTAGTCTTCTTCATAATACTCCCAGTCTTCCCGCCGAGAGCAGGCGTGCGCGTGTATTGATCGTATCGACTACGGTGAGCGTATTCGATACGGTGTTATCACGTTGAGGGAACGGCATGCCTTCGTGAACCTCATTAGACAGGAGCAAAAATTTAATTTCCCTGAAATCAATTCTACCTGCATATCTAATAAGTACCGTGCATCCAGAAAATTATTTCGGCTCAATAATAGTAACCATTCCACGTGACTCCCTGTCGGTTGGATTGATATAACAATGGTGAATGTTGCCTCCAAAGCTCGCGCTGTCTCCTGCTAGTAAATGCATTTTTTCTCCACCAGCTTCCAGGAGCAATTCGCCTGCGAGTATATGCAAATACTCCTCGCTACCGGGTGGGTGAGGTTTGCCCTGATAGCAGGAGTTTGCTTTCAGGTTGAAAGTGATCTGGAAAAAATGATGATTATTAGCAGAGGAGACCACGGTTGAGTGATAAACCTGATCTTCTGATTCAACTTTGCGCATATCTTCCTGCTTTAATAATCTTATGCGTTGATGGTTTTCAATAACTAATTCATCGATGCTCACTTTTAATGCGCAGGCAATTTTATGTACCACCGCCAGACTCGGATTGGCGTCGTCTTTTTCAATTGTAGCTAAAGTCGCTCGCGAGACATGTGCCAAAGCGGCCAATTGCTGCTGGGTCAAATTACGTTCACCACGGATTGCTCTGATCCTGTTTCCTACCAAATTAACAATCAAAATATAGCCTCAAATAAATGTTGACATAAAAACATTAATGTTGGTAAATTATACATAATCGACGCACCAAAACTACTTAAATTAAACTCGGGAATATTAGAATGAGCGTATTAGTTACCAAACAAGCACCAGAAGTTAAATCAATGGCAGTTATGCCTGATAACTCCTTTTCTGAAATATCATTATCAGATTATAAAGGGAAATATGTAGTCCTGTTTTTTTATCCTTTAGATTTCACTTTTGTCTGTCCTTCGGAAATTATTGCTTTTGATCATCGTCTACAGGAGTTCAAAGATCGCGGTGTTGAAGTCATCGGCGTATCTATAGATTCACACTTCAGCCATTTGGCGTGGAAAAATACTGCTATTAACAATGGCGGCATTGGCAACGTCCAATACCCTTTAATTGCCGATATCGACAAGTCTGTCACAACTGCATTTGATGTCTTAACAGGCCCTGGCATTGCTCTACGTGGTTCTTTCCTGATAGACAGAGATGGCATCGTACAGCACCAGGTGGTCAATAATCTGCCATTAGGAAGAAATATTGATGAAATGCTGCGTATGGTTGATGCCTTACAATTTACCGAGGAACATGGTGAAGTTTGCCCAGCCGGTTGGTCACCAGGCAAAGCAGGCATGAAAGATACCACTGAAGGTGTTGCTCAATATTTAACAGATCATGCTGATGATCTTTAATTCAGGAGGCCTGAAATGAAACATGAATTACCCACACTACCTTATGCCCTGGATGCTCTGGAGCCTCATATATCTCGGGAAACTCTCGAGTTTCATTATGGCAAGCATCATCAAACGTACGCGACTAATTTGAATAACCTGGTTACAGGTTCTGAATTTGAAGACAGCTTACTGGAAGATATAGTTAAGACATCAAGTGGTGGCATTTTTAATAATGCCGCTCAGGTATGGAATCATAGCTTCTACTGGAATTGTTTAAGTCCAGATGGA